>CAIRNC010000140.1 GCA_903879875.1 uncultured Bacteroidota bacterium | reverse complement strand
TAATAGTGTTGACTTAATTTTGAAAAATTATACCAGTTGATAAACAATTAAAACTAAATAAAGTAGTAATGGTAAAATAAATTAATCTTCAAATTAAATAATTTTATTGTTTATTAAGCACTTAATGATACTAATGGTTAAATTTGTGTTTTAAAGTGTTTTAATTATGAAAAAAATAAGTTTAATTCTACTACTTTTTGTGTTTAAAAGTTATAGCCAAAACACTGAAATTACAATTCAACTAAAAGATTTAGATAATAATAATCCTGTTGAAGATGTAAGCGTATTTGTGTCTAAAACACAAAAAAATTATATCAGCAACGCCCAAGGAATAGTAACTTTTCTATTGGTTGGTAATTCGAGTATAAAAATTTCAAATTCTAACTACAATCCAGTAACAATAAAATCGAACACATTAAAGGATAAAATCAATATTATTCTGCTTAAAAAAATCAGTACGGAACTAGAAGAAATTATTTTTACCAGAATTCATCCTCAAGAGATTTTAAAAAGTATTGTAGAAAATTCAATAAAAAAATTAACTGTTCCAGTCCGATTGAAAGTTTATGAAAGAGAGTTTTTTAAGTTAAATAATGACTATTCTTTTTTTAATGATGGCCTTATCAATTTTCAGATTACGGGAAAACCAAATAGTTTTGAAACAACCATTTTTGTTGAACAAAACAGATCGTATGGCCTTATTGATACCGAAATCAAAGATGACTTATTGGGATACAATTTGAATAATATCATGGAAAATTATTATGTTTTCAAGTATTTGAATCCATTAATAGAGTCCCGATCTCAGAAAGAATATGATTTTATAATTAAAGCAAATCCAGCAAATAAAGACTATTACACCATGACAGCTACCCCAATGGAAAACGCCAAAGGATTGCGAGATGATTTTACGATTATTTATGATAAAAAGAAAAAAATGATTATTGAAGTTAGTTCCTTTATTTCGCCCGCAACACTTGCAAAAATGAAAGATAAAAACGCTGAAGGGGCTAAAAATATTTATAAATCCGTATTCAAAACCATCTATAAAATTGATGGCGATGATTATTACTTAATCAGCTCAAAAGAAGAAATCGGTTATGAAAGAATTGATAAAAAGAAAACCACTCAAATAGAAGTTCGAAATTATTTCGTTATTACCGATTTCAGTGAACAAAAATTCAGTTTTAAAGACAGTGATGTTTTTAAGGACAAAGCTTTATTTAACAAAAAAAATGTTATTCTAACCGATTACTGGAACGTTTCTGGCCTTACAGCTACTGATGACGAACAAGAAATAATTGATAAATTGGAACTAGAAAATTAATCATTAATTTTTTAGTTTGTGATATCAAACACTCCTCTTGTTAGTATTTTAGAAGTTGTATTTATTTCGTTATTTTTCAATAATTCAATTGTTTTTTCCGTTTTTTCACCAACAGTTACGGCTACTTTTTTGAATGAATATGTTTCGTTTTTATCATTATCCAAAAGCAAAACATAATATTTATTATTTTCGGTAATTAATGCATCTGTTGGAATTGCTAATCCTTTTTTAGAAGCTACAACAATTCTTGCTTCAACAAACATTCCTGTAATCAAACGTTGTTTTACACTTTGGTCTAAATGTCCGTGAACGTTAACCGTTCTGTCATTTCCTTCAATTGATTTTCCAACTAAATGCACTTTTCCTTGAAAAATTTCATTTGAAGCTTCTGGAACCGTAAACAGTATTTTTTGTTCTTCTTTGACTTTCAAAATGTCTTTTTCAAACACTGACAATTCAACATGTAAATCACCCGTATTGATAATTTCTAAAATCACATCCGATGGGGCCATAAACATTCCAACATTAGCATTCATAACGGTTACATCGCCTGAAATTGGTGAAAAAATTGTAATAGTCGATGTCATTTTTCCTTTTTCAACTTGGGCAGGATTAATGTTCAATAATAAAAGTTTTTCCCTTAAACCTAAATACAATCCTTTGGCTCTGCGGTAATCACTTTCTGCTTTTAAATAGTTTTTTTGTGAAGTAATTTTTTCATCATACAATGTTTTTTGACGATCAAATTCCGATTTTAAATAATTGATTTGTTCCGCCACTTCCAAATAATCTTTCTGCATGTCCAGAAATTCAGTACTTTCAAGTGTCAATAACGCTTGCCCTTTTGTAACTTTATCTCCAATCAAAAGCTTGGAAGATTTTACATAGCCACCAATAAACGTCGTGATTTTAGCCTTATTAGAAGGTGGGACATCAATTTTCCCCGATGCTTTTATGGTGACATCAAAATCTTGTTCTAATGGACTAGCAATTTCCATGGCAGAGGATTTAAATTGAGTTGCAGTTACGGTAATCAATCCCGAATCTTTTGGCGCTTCAACTTCTTTTTTTGCTTCTTTACATGAAAATAATAAAGTAGCTAATCCGATAGTATAGAGTATGTTTTTCATTGTTTTTTATTTTTATTTGAACTAAAAGGCTAAATATTGAATTTCTAATTGGGTTTTGTTAAACAATAATACATTGTCTAAATATTCTACTTGTATAGTTGTTGCATTTTCTAAACTTTGAATGTATTGAAAAAAATCAATTTCACCTTGTTTGAAGCTTCTGTTTCCAACTTTAATAATTTCTTCTGACAATTTTTTTCCATACTGATTATAATAATTTATAGCCTCCTGATGTTTTGCCAATTCGTTGGTACGTTGGGTGATATATTTCTCTATTTTTTGCTCTTCATTTTGCTTTTGTTGTTGCCAAGATTGTAGCTCTAATTGTGCCACTTTAGTTTTGGCTTTATTACCAGAAAATAAAATTGGTAATCCTATTCCAACCTGAAAACCATATAAAGATTGCGATATTCCCGTGTTTTTTCCTTGAAAATAATCAAGGTTAATATCGGGAAGCCAATGTTGTTTTTGTAATTGAATATTACTTTCATATACTTTGGTAACTTTTTCAAAATAAGAAGTATAATACTGTTTAGCGTTACCATTGGTTAAGTTAACAACAGGAACAATTTTATCAGTTTTAACAATCACTTTTTCATCCGATTGAACCAATGATTGTAACAATTCATATTGGGCTTTTTTATCATTCTCCATTTGCGAAAGTAACGTACTTATTTTTCTGTATTTAGCTTGAGCGGTAATTTTTTCCAAATAATTGGTTTCTCCTAATTCAAATTTTCGATCACTAGCTTTTGAAAAATTTTGGTACAAACTATCTAAATATTTGTACAATTTTTCTTGATTTTGCAAATACACAATATGATTGTAAACACTTGAAACTTCAAAGGATAATTTGTTTTTCTGAATTGCAAAACTAGCTTCTTCTTTTTCAAATTCTGAGGCGTAAACCTTTTTTTGAGCACCATAAACCGTTGGAAAAGCAAACTTTTGTTGCACCCCAAAAACTTTTAAAGGTTCATTATTGAGTGCCAAATTGTTTTGGTCATAATTATAATACACGTTGGTTTTCTCAAAAGTATAGGCCGATTTAATATTCGCTTTCATTTTATCCACTTGAATTTGAGCCGCTTTGATTCCTTTATTGTTTTCTAATGCTTTAGAAACTATTGCGTCTAATTCAGGATTCGTATTTTGAGAAAACATAACGGAGGAACTCAATAATAACAATACAATTGAAGTTTTACTATGAATTTTGAATTTCGCTTTCTTAAATTCTTTTTTATCAAAAACTTTATACAAAATAGGCAAAACAATCATTGTTAAAAATGTAGCGGTAAACAATCCTCCAATTACTACTGTTGCCAACGGACGTTGTACCTCTGCTCCTGCCGATGCAGAAATTGCCATTGGTAAAAACCCTAAAGCGGCTGCCGCTGCTGTCAATAAAACAGGACGCAAACGGTCTGTGGTACCTTTTAAAATCAATTCATCCATATCTTTCATACCTTGATGTTTGAGTTCTTTAAAATGTTCAATTAAAACGATTCCATTTAAAACCGCTATACCAAAAAGTGCAATAAAACCTACACCTGCCGAAATACTAAAGGGTAAATCTCTAATCCAAAGGAACAACACCCCTCCAACTGCCGAAAGTGGAATGGCCGAATAAACCATCAAAGCTTCTTTTATCGTTCCGAAAGCAAAATACAAAAGAACAAAAATTAAAAATAATGCTATAGGAACAGCAATTGCCAATCGGGCTTTCGCACTCAATAGATTTTCAAATTGACCACCATATTGCACGTAATAACCATCTGGAAGTTTTACTTTCGTTTCAACAATATGCTGAATATCCGTTACAACACTTTGAAGGTCACGGTTTCTAACATTAATTCCTACAACGATTCTTCGGTTGGTATTATCTCTCGAAATTTTTGCTGGCCCTTCTGTATATTCAATACTTGCCAATTCACTTAAAGGAATTTGTTGCCCATTAGGTCCCGCAACATATAGGTTTCTTAAATCCTCAATATCTTTTCTATTGGTTTTATCCAAACGAATCACCATGTCAAAACGCTTTTCACCTTCAAAAACATTACCCACTGATTTTCCAGCAAAACCAAGGGTAATCACTTCATTTAAATCGGCAATATTCAATCCATAACGAGCAATTTTAGCTCTATCATAAATAACTGCCATTTGAGGCAAACCTTTCGTTTTTTCGATAATTACATCCGAAGCACCTTCTACATTTTTTATGGCATTTTTAATTTCCAACGCTTTTTTAGCCAATACATTCAGGTCTTCCCCAAAAATCTTAACTGCAACATCCGAACGGGTTCCCGAAATTAACTCGTTAAAACGCATTTCAATAGGTTGCGTAAACTCAATATCCATGTTTGGAATTTGTTTGGTAATTGCCAACTTAATTTTATCTGCCAATTCATCTTTGGTTGTAGCTGAAACCCATTCTGACTTTGGTTTCAATTTCACAATAATATCACTTTCTTCCATAGACATAGGATCCGTCGGCACTTCAGCAGCTCCAATTCGGCTTACCACCTGCTCTACTTCTGGAAAATTTTTCAAAATAATTTTCTCAATTTTTGTAGTGGTTGCAATGGTTTTAGACAAGGAAGTTCCTGTTTTTAAAACGGGCTGAATTACAAAATCCCCTTCGTCTAAGGTCGGAATAAATTCGCCTCCCATGGTTGAAAACAAAGCAACCGCTGAGAATAATAAGGCAATAGCACCATACATTACTTTTTTAGTATTGGCCAATGACCAAGTAATTACGGGTAAATAAAGGCCATTTAATTTTCGAATTAATTTACTCGAAATAGAATTTGGATTTTCTTTTTTAGGTTTCAAAAACAACGATGAAACCACTGGAACATAAGTAAAACAGAAAATCATTGCCCCTACCAAAGCAAAACTAAAAGTCATTGCCATTGGTTTAAACATTTTCCCCTCAATTCCCGATAACGAAAGGATGGGAATAAAAACGATAAGAATAATCAACTGCCCAAAAATAGCAGAATTCATCATTTTCGATGCGCTTTTATAGGTAATTTGGTCAATCTCTATTTGACGATTTTCTTTCGTAAGATGCTCCAAATGGGTTGACTTATGAGCAATTTGGAAGGCAATAAATTCTACAATAATAACCGCCCCATCTATGATAATACCAAAATCGATAGCTCCCAAACTCATCAAATTGGCATCTATTCCAAAAACATTCATAAACGAAATGGCAAATAGCAAACAAAGCGGAATTACTGAGGCTACAACCAATCCAGAACGCCAATTTCCAAGCAACAAAACCACTACAAAAATCACAATCAAACAACCTAAAATAAGATTTTCAGCAACGGTAAAAGTCGTTTTTCCAACCAATTCGCTACGTTCTAAAAATCCATTAATATAAACCCCTTTTGGCAAATGTTTCTGAATTTCAGCAACTCTCGCTTTTACATCTCCAATAACTTGTTTAGAATTAGCCCCTTTTAGCATCATCACTTGCCCTAGCACTTTTTCGCCTTCACCATTTCCAGTAATAGCACCAAACCGATTGGCACTTCCAAAACGTACTTGCGCCACATTTTTGACATAAATTGGCAAGCCATTTACATTCTTAACGATAATGTTTTCAATGTCTTGAATGGCTTTTACTTTACCCTCAGCACGAATAAAATAACTTTGATTAATTTTTTCAATATAAGCACCACCCGCAATACTGTTGTTTTTTTCCAAAGCAGTAAAAACATCACTGGTAGTAATGTTCATCGCTTTTAAATTAGAAGGCACAATAGCAATTTCATATTGTTTTAGATAACCACCCCAAGTATTAATTTCAACAACACCTTTAATTCCTGACAATTGTCTTTTAACAACCCAATCTTGCATCGTACGCAAATCAGTAACGGAGTACAGATTTCTATAGGCTGGTTTTACTTCTAATGTATATTGATAAATTTCCCCCAAACCAGTGGTTATAGGACCCATTTCTGGAGTTCCAAAACCATCAGGTATTTTTGCCGATGCCGATTTTATCTTTTCAGCAATCAATTGTCGTGGCAAATAAGTGCCCAAATCATCATCAAAAACAATAGTAACTACCGATAATCCAAATTTTGAAATAGAACGAATTTCCTTAACGCCAGGCAAGTTAGCCATTTCAATTTCAACCGGATAAGTAATAAACTGCTCGATATCTTGAGTCGAAAGGTTACGAGAAGTCGTAATTACCTGAACCTGATTATTGGTTACATCAGGAACTGCACCGATAGAAATTTGGGTAATGGAAAAAATTCCAAAACCAAAAACCACCAAAGTAAACAACAAAATGATGAGTTTGTTTTTAAGACTGAAAGCAATTATTTTTTCAAGCATTTTTTCTACTTTTTAATGGTACAAATATAAAAACAACCCTATAAAACTGCCTTAAGAACGGCTTAATGTATGCTTATTAAAAACTTAAAACGAAAACGGAACTTCATCGTATCCCAAATTAACTTTTTCGAACCCCAAAATAACTTTGTTGCACCCCAAATTCACTTTGATGCACCCCAAAATAACTTTGGCGAACCCCAAATTAACTTTCTCGTACCCCGAATTAACTTTGATGAACCCCAAAATAACTTTCTCGAACCCCAAATTCACTTTCTAACACCCTAAATTCACTTTTTAACATCCTAAATTCACTTTCTTAAATTATTAATTCACTTTTTAACACCCCAAATTCACTTTCTAACACCCCAAATTACGAATGAATAGCGTTAGAATACAAAAAGTTTAAAACAGTTTTACTTGGCGTTATAATTTGTAATGTTGACCTTTGCATTTTGCAATAAACAAGCTGCTATCTATGTTACAAATTAATGCTATTTCTTTTTCTTACGATACAAAAACAGTGATTGAAGACCTCAGTTTCGATCTTCAAAAAGGGCAACATCTTTCAATTATTGGAGAAAGCGGTTGTGGAAAAAGCACGCTACTAAAATTGATTTACGGACTTTATGATTTGAATTCGGGTACTATTTTTTGGAACAATAAAAACATCTTAGGGCCTAAATTCAATCTCGTTCCAGGTGCTGCAGCTATGAAATATCTAGCACAAGATTTTGATTTGATGCCCTATATCTCCGTAGCCGAAAACGTAGGTAAATTTTTATCGAATACAGATAGAAAAGCCAAATCAGAAAGAATTCAAGAATTATTAGACATGGTCGAAATGTCCGATTTTGCATCGACTAAAGCAAAATATTTAAGTGGAGGTCAGCAACAACGAGTGGCTTTGGCAAGAGTTTTAGCATTAGAACCCGAAGTGTTACTTTTAGACGAACCTTTCAGTAATATTGATAGTTTTAGAAAAGGTGCTCTGCGTCGAAATTTGTTTTCCTATTTAAAAAATAAAGGAATAACCTGTATCATTGCTACTCACGATAGCATCGATTCATTGTCATTTTCGGATGAAACCATAGTAATGAAAATGGGGAAAATAGAACACCAAGGCCCATCGAAACAAGTTTATTTACAACCCAAAAACAAATATGTAGCCTCCCTTTTTGGCGAAATTAATCAGATAAAAATCCATTATTTAATAGAATCTGAAGATAAAGAAAAAACAATTTTACTGTATGCAAATGAGTTATTCCTAACCGATATTTCTGATGTAGTTGTTATAGTCAAACAAAGTTATTTCAAGGGAAATACCTATTTAATTAAAGCCATATTTGAACATAAAATACTCTTTTTCGAAAATCCTTATGCCCTACCCGATAATGATATCGTTTGTCTTACCGCTGATTTAGATACCATTGCTATGAGAATGACTATTTCATAAAAAAACAATCAAAATATTATAATTATACATAAAATCACTATCTTGTAATGCTTTTTTTCTGAATCTGAAAAAATAAGCAACTTGTTATTAACAAAATCATACTTTATAATGTACCATTCAAAAATTACGGGACTAGGCTATTTTGTTCCAGAAAATAGAGTTACCAATGATGATTTGTCCAAAATAATGGACACCAATGATGCTTGGATTCAAGAACGAACGGGTATCCAAGAACGCAGACATGTAGTTAAAGGTAGCGGAGAAACCACTAGTAGCATGGGGATTAAGGCTGCTAAAATCGCCATAGAACGCTCAGGACTTGCCTACGACGACATCGATTTTATTATTTTTGCAACCATCTCCCCTGATTTTTATTTTCCAGGTCCAGGGGTTACTTTACAAAAAGAATTGGGTTTAAAAACTATTGGCGCATTAGACATTCGCAATCAGTGTTCGGGATTTATTTACGCACTTTCTATTGCTGACCAATATATAAAAACCGGAATGTATAGCAATATTTTGATAGTAGGTTCTGAATTACAATCTATCGGATTAGACATGACGGATCGTGGGAGAGGTGTTTCCGTTATCTTTGGAGATGGTGCAGGAGCAGCAATTTTAAGCCGTGAAACCGATTTGTCAAAAGGAATTTTATCAACCCATTTGCATTCCGAAGGAGAACATGCTAAAGAATTAGCGGTTTTAGCACCTGGAATGGGCGGTCGTTGGGTAACTGATATATTAAAAGAAAACAATGCTGATGATGAAAGTTACTTTCCGCACATGAATGGACAATTTGTTTTTAAAAATGC
>CAIRNC010000139.1 GCA_903879875.1 uncultured Bacteroidota bacterium | reverse complement strand
TTTCAACTTGTTGATGGAACAAAAGAAAAATCAATTGACCTTAATTTAAAAGCCTATAAAGATTTAGACTTCGGAAAAATTTGGGGTGGATTATCTTATAGAAGAAGTTTTGATGCAGCTCAATACCAGTCTGGTGGATCCGTTGCTACACAAAGATTGCAATATATTACACCAATTGTAGGTTTTAACTACAATAAATTCATGTTTGCATACACTTATTCTCATTTAGTTGGAGACGTTAAGTTTGATCAAGGTGGTTTTCATCAAATCACTTTAGGTATTAATCTTTTCTGTCAAAGAGAAAAATACGATTGTAATTGTCCAGCAATTAATTAATTTTAACTTGCTATATTATATAGTCCCGATTTATCGGGACTTTTTTTTATACTAATTTTAAAAACTTAACTATGTTAATAAAATCAATAAATGGTAAAAGTCCATTAATTCCTGACGATTGTTATGTGGCCGAAAACGCAACTATAATAGGAGAGGTGTCGTTTGGAAAAGAATGTAGCGTTTGGTTCAATGCAGTAATTAGAGGTGATGTTAATTTTATAAAAATTGGCAACAAAGTCAATATTCAAGACGGTGCAATTGTACATTGTACCTATAAAAAACATCCAACTATTATTGGTAACAATGTATCTATTGGTCATAATGCCATAGTTCATGGATGTGAAATTAAAGATAATGTTTTAATTGGAATGGGTGCCATTGTAATGGACAATTGTATTGTTGAAAGTAATTCGATTATTGCTGCAGGGGCAGTAGTTTCACAAAATACAATTGTTGAATCTGGAACTATATATGCAGGAGTGCCTGCCAAAAAAATAAAAGACATTAACCAATCTGATTTTGCGGGTGAAATTGAACGCATCTCCAATAATTATGTAATGTATTCCAGTTGGTATAAAGAGTAAGTTAAATCAACTTGTAAAAATAAAAATTTCCCTTTAAAAGGTGTGAATGATATAACTTCCCAAAAGAGTTATGTAACCCCTTTTCGTTAATACGGTCGCATCTTTGTATTGTAATAATAATGTTACAAACTAAATCGTATTAAGATGAAAAATCTAAAAATTATAATGACGTTAGTACTCTTTTTAAGTATAACTCATTACAGCCTTGCACAGAAAAGTAACTTAAAATTTGGAGTAAAAGGAGGCGTTAACTTCTCGGATGTATCCACAAGTAATGCCGATCAAAACAAAATGTTGACGGGAGTTAACTTTGGAGTTTTTGCTAAATTACCCATCTCAGATGGAATTGCAATTCAGCCGGAGTTTTATTTCACAACAAAAGGTTCAACACTGACCTATAACAATGTTTTTGTTGACGGTACTGCCGATTTTAATCTGAATTATATTGAAGTACCTGTATTGTTAGTGCTTAATATCAATGAGAATTTCAATGTACATTTTGGTCCTTATGCGGCTTATTTAATTAATTCAAAAGTTAAAAACGTCTCAGATGTTAGCTTTTACAACTTTGAAAGCAACATTGATTCTGAAAATTTCAACAAGTTTGACACCGGTCTTGCTGCTGGTGTAGGGTTTGACTTTGGGTCATTGAGCCTAGG
>CAIRNC010000138.1 GCA_903879875.1 uncultured Bacteroidota bacterium | reverse complement strand
ATCAGTTTTATCAATAATTTGTCCGTCAATCCGTTTGTTATAATCCAATACATCCAATTGGGTATAAACGGGTTCGGAATAGTTTTTAGTCAAAAAGTTTTCAATAGAAACACGTTTGATTTTCATGCCATCTAGTATTTCTTTAGCACCATTTGCCACTTTTCCATGACCTGTCAAAACAATTTTTATTGGGGGAAGAATTTGTCTTTTGAGTCGAACAATTAGATCTTCTTTGGTTTTAAGTGTTTCTGCTTTAGGCAAATTGAACAATTCAAACTTCAATCCAAAGGCTCTAAAACCATTGTAAGCCCCAACAATTCCTGCATAACGACCGAAACCAATAAGACGTGTATGTTTTTCATCAACAATCGTTTCGTGGTCATACAATTCGATGTTTTTATCTAAAATCGCTTTCAATAATTTACGATTGTGGGCTTGTTTTTTTATCGTATGAGAAAAGAAAAAGTATTTTTTGTTGGGAATTAAAGCATCAATAGGCACTTCTTTAACCCCAAAAAGCACATCACAATCGGTCATGTCTGTCCCTAATTCGATACCTAAATCGCTATATTGCTCGTCTGTAAAAACTCTAATATCCGAACGTTCTACAAGAACTTCAGCCGTTGGATGCTCTGTTTTTAAACGAACTAATTCTTCTGGAGTAAATACTACTCGTCTATCAGGCGGGGATTTTCTTTCTTTTATTATTCCAAATTTCATAACAAGGGATGGCATTTTAATATTTAATGAAAATAATTACAACAATTTTATAACTTTATAATTGTAATATGTTGCAAATGTAACATTTCAAAAAGGGAGTTACAAATTAAAAAGCAAATATATTTTTTTCAACACCTCGTGCTATTTGCTTAAAAACAAGTAAATTAGTTGCGTTTAAAATATGTAATTGGAATTAAGAATCTACTTTTTTTAATTTTTCAATTCCTTCATAAACAATAAGCCACAGCTATTTGAGCCGCAATCCTCGCATTATTCTTAATTAATGCAATATTGGTTTCCAAGCTTTCGCCTTCTGTGTGGTTGGCAATGTATTTTAAAATAAATGGTGTTACTTCTTTCCCTTTTACGTTTTTTTGTTTGGCCGCTTCCAAAGCTTTTAAGATGTGTTGTTCAATGGCTTCTAAATTCATTTCGAACTCGGTGGGTACTGGATTGGCAATCAATACAGCGCCGTTCAAATGCATGCCCCATTTGGCTTTCAATAAATCAGCTATTGCAGTTGTAGTGTCTAAACGCAATGGAGAATTGAATCCACTTTTGGACGAATAAAAACTCGGAAATGCATTTTGACCATAAGTCACTACAGGAATTCCAAGGGTTTCCATATATTCTAAGGTCAAGCCAATGTCCAAAATTGATTTAACACCAGCCGCTACGATAGCCACATTGGTTTGTCCCATTTCTGTTAAATCGGCAGAAATGTCCATAGTTTCAGTAGCACCACGATGCACGCCACCAATACCTCCCGTAGCAAATATTTTGATGCCCGCCATTGACGCAATACGCATGGTTGCAGCCACAGTTGTAGCACCCGGAAGTTTTTGCGCAATCACAAAAGGCATGTCCCTCAAACTTACTTTCCAAACGTTTTTGGTTTGTGAAAAATAATCAATTGCGTCAGACGATAAGCCTACGTAGCATTTTCCCTCTTTGATAGCAATAGTAGCTGGAATTGCACCGTTTTGGCGTACTTCATCTTCTACTAATTTTGCAGTGATGGCATTTTGAGGCCAAGGCATTCCATGAGAGATAATTGTAGATTCAAGTGCTACGACTGGTAAATTGTTGTCCAAAGCATGTTGCACTTCTGGACTTATGACAATAAAATTATTGGTGTTCATTATAATATGTATTTTTAATTTGATATAGATTGTTGCAGTTGATGGTTTGGACTACAGCACCTTTTGTTTGTAAAACTTCTAAGGCTAAAGTATGTGCTAATTGCAAACATGTTGTTTCGTTTTCCTTGTTTAGATAGCCAAAAACCCAACCTGCTAAGGCGGCATCACCTGCGCCAGTACTATCAACAATGTCGATTTTAGGCACTCCTAAAGTCAACGATTGTGTTGGGGAATGCATAACCGAACCTTGATTTCCTTTTCTAACCCAAACTTGTTGTACCCCACGGCGGAATAAACTTTCGACTAAGGTTGTCTCATTTGTTGCATCGATGTTTGCAATTGCTGTTAGTTCGTCTTCATTGGGTGTTATCATAAAAACCCCTTCTAAATTAAGCGGAACTAATTTTGAGCCTTTTATTACTGATACGGGTTCTATGATTAGTTTTTGTTGGTGTGTTTTGGTGAAATCAATCAGCCATTGTATGCTTTCAGCAGGAATATTGGTGTCGATAATCACTAAATCAAACGTTTTGATGAAGTCGATTTTTGTAGCTAAAAAAGTAGGAGTGAGGTAGGTGCTACTGATGTCTTGACAAACCGCTACTACCAAACTACCATCAGGATGGAGTATGGAAACGTATTTTCCTGTTGATGTATCTGCAAGAATGGATTGGTTAAGCGTAATGCCTTTTTGATTTAGGTTTTTGATGATGTAATCGGCATCGGCGTCGGAGCCTAAAGCGGTGAGGAGCGATGGCTGTAGTTGTAATAGTCCTAAATGCTGTGCAATATTGCTAATAACGCCACCAATACTAGTGGTTTTGGTAGCAGGATTAGAAGTGTTTGGGATGCATTGTTGCACGCAAAAATACAATTCGTCGACTAACGTGGCGCCAATACATAAAACCGATTTATTCATGTAACAAATATAAGTAAATTTTAGAAATCTATTATAAGACCTCCGTATTGAGTTATTTCCTAAAATAAATGTTGCGTTTAATAATAAATATGAAGTTTTTATAGTTGAGTATTATATTCTAAAAAGATACTAATACGATAGCTAAAAAAAAGAAGAATCAAATTATGATTAATAAAGTTTGTCACATCATTGAGGAAACAATTAGTTATCTTTTTCTAAAACGGTTTTGCATAATTTCTATCTAAAAAGTGAATTTATTAAGTATGTTTAAAAAAAAAACAATCACATTTT
>CAIRNC010000137.1 GCA_903879875.1 uncultured Bacteroidota bacterium | reverse complement strand
TTTATAATTCCCATGTTTTCTGTTTTAAGTATTTGTTTTAAGGTTTTAGTCTTATCTTTTTAGAGGTTTCTAGTGAAACTTTAAACTTTAAACCTTAAAGTTTTTATCTTTGCTAAAATTAAACAAAATTATGTCAACTGAAGAAAAATCGTTAAACTTTATTGAACAAATTATTGAAGAAGATTTAAAAAATGGTCTGTCTCAAGAAAAATTACGTTTCCGCTTTCCGCCTGAACCTAATGGCTATTTACATATTGGACATGCAAGTTCAATAGCCTTAAATTTCGGATTAGGAATTGATTATAAAGCCCCTGTAAATCTTCGTTTTGACGATACCAATCCCGCCAAAGAAGAACAGGAATTTGTTGATGCAATTAAAAGAGATGTAGAATGGTTAGGATATTCTTGGGCTGAAGAGCGCTATGCCTCCGATTATTTTCAACAATTATACGATTGGGCAGTTGGTTTTATCAAAAACGGAAAAGCTTATGTTGACAGTCAAACTTCAGAAGAAATGGCAATTCAAAAAGGTACTCCGTCAACTCCTGGCGTAGATAGTCCTTATAGAAATCGTTCGGTTGAAGAAAATTTAGATTTATTTGATCGCATGAAAAATGGCGAATTTGCTGAAGGCACTCATATTTTAAGAGCAAAAATCGATATGAAATCGACCAATATGTTGATGCGTGATCCTATTATTTATAGAATTCTTCACAAACATCATCACAGAACGGGAGACAAATGGTGTATTTATCCTATGTACGACTGGGCGCATGGTGAAAGTGACTATTTAGAACAAATTTCGCATTCTTTTTGTACTTTAGAGTTTTTGCCCCATCGCGAATTATACGATTGGTTTTTAGATCAGATTTATTCTGAACTTGATTCAGAATCTCATCATTTAAAAGTGCGTCCAAAACAAAGAGAGTTTGCCCGTAGAAATTTGAGTCATACAGTTGTAAGTAAACGAAAACTATTGCAATTGGTTAAAGAAAAACACGTTAATGGCTGGGATGATCCTCGAATGAGCACTATTTCTGGGTTGAGAAGACGTGGTTATACAGCTACTTCTTTGCGGAATTTTGCCGAAACAATTGGTATTGCTAAACGAGATAATTTAATTAATGTTTCTGTTTTAGAGTTTTGTATTCGTGAAGATTTAAACAAAATAGCTCCAAGAGTTATGGCGGTTTTAGATCCAGTGAAGTTGGTGATTACCAATTATCCAGAAGGAAAAGAAGAATGGTTGGAAGCCGAAAATAATCAAGAAGATGACAATGCTGGTTTCAGAAATGTTCCATTTTCACGTGAATTATATATTGAAAGAGAAGACTTTCTAGAAGTAGCTCCCGCAAAATTTTTTAGATTAAGTATAGGAAACGAAGTGCGTCTAAAAAATGGTTATATTATTAAAGGCGAAAGTGTTATTAAAGATGCAAACGGAATAATTACCGAAATTCATGTAACTTATGATGAAGATTCCCGTTCTGGAAGTGGAAGCGAAGCGAGTCAAAGAAAAGTGGCTGGAACTTTGCACTGGGTTTCTATTTCACATGCTATTGAAGCTGAAATCCGTTTGTACGATAGACTTTTTACAGATGAAGCACCTGATTCACACAAAGAGAAAGATTTCTTAGAATTTGTAAACCCAAATTCTTTAAAAGTGATTACTGGATTTGTGGAACCTAGCTTGAAAGAAGCTCAAAACGAGGATAAATTTCAGTTTCAACGTTTGGGTTATTTTACAGTTGATAAAGATTCAAGTACTTCAAAATTAGTATTTAACAAAACCGTTGGACTTAAAGACGCTTGGGAAGAAAAAGGCAAAAAAGAAGAAAATTTATTGATGAATACCTTAAAAGAAATCAATAAATATGTAAAAGAAAAAGACGAAACCGCTGCCGAAATTATTCTAAAACTAATTGTAGATAACATAAAAAGTATCGATAATTACAGTTTGATAATTAATACAATTGTTAAGAATATCAAGAACGATAATAATGCTTTGTTGTTTGCTAATTTGGTTTTACATTATTCTAAAGAAGAAAGATTGATAACTATTTTTCCGGATCCCGAATCGTTAAAAAAATTATTTTCAATGTCTTTAAAAAGTCAATTAGCGGACGTTAGAAAAAACGCATTAATTAATTTAAAAAAAGAACCTTTATTTGTTTTTCATTTTCAAACTCAATTATCAGATTTAAAAAATTCGGAGAAAAACGAAAAAGTTCTCGAATTATTAAGCACAATTTAATATTCAAACAATAGATTATACTAATAGAAAGCCAGCAGTAATGTTGGCTTTTTCTATTATTGATAATGACTATTGTAATTTAATAAAACATTTAAATTCGTTATCAAAAATAGCTTTCATAAATTGATTTTAAGCTGTTTTATATTGTTTTTAATATCATTCCATCGGTATTCAAAAAATCGTTTTTTAAAACCGCTTATTTTGATTTTATCTTCAGATATGCTTGATTTTTCAAAAATGTTTACTGTTTATAGTTTATAGTAAACTATAAATTATTATTTTTGTTTACTATTTACAGTTTATAGTAAACCACAAATAATCAGTTATGAATTTTAAAAATAAAATACAATCTCTTTTAGAAGATAAGAAAGAATTGAGTGTAAACGAAATTGTCTCAGAACTAAATATTTCTAAACAATATGTCCATAGAATTCTCAATCAATTAATAGAAAATAACGAAATAGAAAGAGTAGGTTTACCTCCTAAAACAATTTATAAGATTAAAGTTTTTTCCATAAAAAAAGCTACTTCAACAGAAAACATTTCAACTGACAAACAACAATTTCTGCAAGATAATTTTATTCTGATAACTGAAATAGGTCAATTATTACAAGGGGTTCAAGCTTTTGAAAATTGGTGTGATAAGCGTAAATTACCTTTAGAAAAAACCATAGACGAATTTATTTTAACCAAAGATAAATACAATCAATATATTGATAAAAATGGTTTGATATCAGGTTTAGAAAAGTTAAAATCGACCAAAGGTTATGATACAATTTTTATGAACGAATTGCTTTACCTTGATTTCTATGCTATAGAACGTTTTGGAAAAACAAGACTTGGAACAATTTTGCATTACGCTAAACAAGGTCAGAATAAGATGTTAATGAAAATTTTGATAGACGAGATTAAAGAAAAAATAAACACTATAGTTTCTGTTTACAAAATTGATGCTATTGCCTATGTTCCACCGACCATAAGACGAGAAACCCAACTGATGAAAGTTTTAGCCAACGGATTAAAAATTAATTTGCCTAGCATTGAAATTCAAAAAATTAGCGGAATAATCCCAGTTCCTCAAAAATCATTGAACAAAATTGAAGAACGCATTAACAATGCCGAAAACACTTTTGTTGTTAAAAGTAAAGTTTCTTACAATAATGTTTTACTAATAGATGACGCAGTAGGTTCGGGTTCAACACTCAATCAAATTGCAGGTAAAATAAAAAACAAACAATTAGCCAAAACAGTAATTGGATTGGCAATTGTTGGCAGTTTTAAAGGTTTTGACGTTATTACGGACATTTAGCAACGATTTAACATTAACCTACCTTGTTTTTATTATCTTTAGAGTATTAAATTCAAATAGTATGTCAAGTAAATCAGAGAACAGTTTATTAGCACTTCTAGCAGGTGCCGCAATCGGTGTTGGATTCGGAATTTTGTTTGCTCCAGACAAAGGTTCTAAAACCAGAGAAAAATTAAAAGATGGTTTTGATGATTTTAAAGAAGAAGCAAAATCAAAATGGAATGCTCTTGAAGAAGAAACGAAAGAAAATTTTTCTAAAACAAAAGAGGACTTGAAAGAAACATTGGAAGATTTGCTTTCTAATTCTAGTTATAAAGCCGAGGAAGCTATCTCGTTTTTAGAAGAAAAATTAGCTGAATTGAAAGCACAAAACGCTAAATTTCAAAAATAATGGCATTTGAAGAATTAAAAGAAAATGCCGAAGCAGTGCAAGAAAACGCCAAAGCCTACATAGAAAGTAGTATTGCTTACTATAAACTTTGGGGTTTCAATGTCGCAATGAAATCAACCACATTGATGCTTAAGTTTTTCTTGATAGCTATTTGTTTGATGCTAGTTTTACTTTTTGTTTCTATTGCAGGAGCCATTTTAATTGGAAATCTTTTAGACAGTTATTCTTTGGGATTTCTAGTTGTCGCTGGAATTTATTTGGTTTTGGCATTGCTATTATTTTTAGTAAAAGATAAAATTGTAGAAGGGCCTATTTTAGAAAAATTCTCCGAAATATTTTTTAACGACTAATTATGGCTACCAAGAAATATTCGTCTTACTCGCAAATTGAACAAGATTTGGCTATTCTAAAAATAGAAAGAGAAATCTACTATCAAAAAGTAATTTTAAGTATTGATAAAACGAAAGAAAGTATTCTTCCATCTACGTCAGCTACTCTACTTGGAAGCCTTTATAGCAAAGTGTTTTCGGGTACTTTCGGCACGATTTTAAAGATTATTATTCCTTTTGTAATCAAATGGTATGTAAATAGAAAAAGAGGCAATTAAGCCTCTTTTTTTTGTGATTTATAAATCAATTACGATTGTATTTCTGGATTTGAAGTATCCGATGGATTAAAATCTACCGCTGTATTGTCAATTTTTTTAACTCTTTTTGGTTGCTTTTTCATTTGTTCGCCAATGATGTTGGAGGCGGAAAAACTGGTTACCATATTGTTCAACATATCGCTGGCGGCCTGTGGTGAATTGGGCAACAAAATCAGATTAGAATTGGTATCGGCACCAATAGCTTGCAGCGTGTCGTAGTGTTGAGTAATTACAATTAAAGCAGAAGCTTCTTGCGAATTTATACCTACTTGATTCAAAACTTCTACACTTTCTACCAATCCGCGGGCAATTTCTCTACGTTGATCGGCAATACCTTGTCCTTGCAATTTTTTACTTTCGGCTTCGGCTTTTGCTTTAGCAACAATTCTTATTCTTTGTGCTTCTGATTCGAATGTAGCTGCTGTTTTTTCTCTGTCGGCAGCGTTGATACGGTTCATGGCGTTTTTCACTTGAATATCAGGATCAATATCGGTTACCAAAGTATTGATTATATCGTATCCATAAAAAGTCATTGCTTCGTTTAACTCCCGTTTTACACCAATAGCAATATCGTCTTTGCGTTCAAAAACATCATCTAAAATCAATTTTGGCACTTCGGCACGCACTACGTCAAAAACGTAAGCTGTAATTTGATCGTGTGGGTATTCTAGTTTGTAAAAAGCTTCGTAAACCTTGTCTTGAATGACGTTGAACTGAACAGAAACTTTCATTTTGATAAACACGTTATCTTTGGTTTTGGTTTCAATAATCACATCGAGTTGTTGAATTTTTAGGTTTACACGTCCAGCAATTCTATCAATCAAAGGAATTTTTAGTTGTAATCCAGAACTTCGTACATTGAGAAATTTACCAAAACGCTCAATGATGATTGACGTTTGTTGTTTTACAGTAAAAAAGGAAGATAGGAAAATAAATAATCCTAAAACTAGCACAATAATTAAAATCGGATCCATAATTTGTTTTTAAGTTGTTTATAACGGTAGTTATACGAACTAAATGGTTAAAAGTTACATTTAATAAAAAAGCTCCCATTTCTGAGAGCTTCGAGATTATTTTTTTAATCGTTCAATTTCACTTTCCAACATTAAAATATACTTTTTAGTATAATCGTCAACATTATTTGAGTTGTTAATGTTGTGATTTTCTTTATTACCTAAATTTTGTACTTGATGATTATTAGAAATATTGAAAATATTTGTAGCATCAAAATTTAATATTTCTGAAACAGAAACATCCAATACATCGGCAATTTTTTGAAGTTTAGAAACTGTTAAATCAATTTCTCCTCGTTCTATCTTGCTATAACCACTTACGCTCATATCGAGTTCTGATGCAAGATGCTCACGTGTAAGACTTTTTAGTTCTCTAAACTTTTTTATGTTAGTTGATATTTCTTTAATTTCCATAAATATTATTATTAATATATCCTCAAAAGTAGTATTTTTTCCTTAATCGAACAATAATACAACTAAAAAACATTTATATAATGTTAAAATTAGTTCACATTTGAAAAACATTTTAAAAATTACATTTTAAAAACAAAAAAATATGAAGAAAATTTTATTTGCGTTTAGTTTTATTTTAATTTTAATGTCTTGTAGTAGTGATGATCAACCTCAATCTCAACCTCAACAAGGCGTAAATCAATCAAATATTTATGGTTATTGGTATAAAGGTTTGGGTGCTCCAAATTATTATTACGATTACTATTATTTTGGTCAAAATGGAGAATTTAAACAAGGTTGGGGAAATATAAATACTAATCCACTTTTAGGAACTTGGGTATGGCTAAATTCAACAACTATCAAAATGACACCAACTCCAAACGGAGGTATTGCAGGTGGAGTTGTGAATGTTGAGTTTAGAAAAGTGACTAGTGATTCTTTATGCGGAACGGGTGCTTATAGTAGTATAAAATACTCTCGTATAAATCATGGAAATTAAAAAAAGCCTCGAAATTTCGAGGCTTTTCCATTTTTATATTGTTCAATCACTTGATGTTTACATCAGTTCCAATTAAAGCCATAATATTATAAAAGATCAATCTAACTTATTAAATTACTTACTATTTCATTACAATTAATAAAAATAAATTTTAGATTTGGATATAATTTAGAAAACACATTTATTTTAACTTTAATCCAATAAAAATTCACTTAAAAACTTAACTATTATTATGAAAAAACTTTTATTACTTACTATTTGCTTGGTTTCCTTTGTAGGAAGGGCACAAGTTAGCTCTTATTTTCACGGTGGAATTAAAGATTTTAACAATCTTAAAACCAGAACTTTAATTGTAGAATTGCTAGAAGAGGATGAAAAAATATTAAAAAAATTAGCTAAACCTAAATATGCTGAAGATCTTATAGCTTACAAAAAGATGATTAGACTTTATAATCAGGAAATTTCTATATATGCTAAAAAATATTGGACACTTAATTCAACTATTGAAATTAAAAATCAATCTGAAGTTGAAGCCTTGAAAAAAGAAAGAAATAGATCTTACGCAGTTTTAAGAAATTTGAGACTCAATGATAAAGATTTAGATTTTAGATCCAGTCTCTATGTAAATGCTTTTGTTTACACTAGAATAGAGTCTAGTCTTGACTCTCCAGATTCTCAAGCTTATATGCCGGTTTTTAGTAAGTCAGCTGAAGTTCTTTTAAATGAATCTGATTATAAATTTTGCTTAGAAACTTTGCAAGCCAACATTAATTATATTGTTTCTACTAAGAAAAATGAAAATTCAGAAAATTATATAAAACTTATGGCAGAAGGAAACTGTACATTAATTAAAAATAAAACTCTTTTAGTTAAAGAATCACTACTTCACGAAAAAGTTACAAAAGAGAGTTGTTTAAAAAAATATAACGGAAATCTTCAAATTGTTACTGATGAAGAGGTAAGTAAGGCTTTTGTTAACAAAGATAAAGATAAAGTTGTATTATTTTCTGTTCCTTACGAAATCGGTAAAGGCAGTTTAGGACCTGTAGGACAATCGTTTATAATGTCCTATAAAGTTGTTGTAGATTGTGAAACTGGAAAAATATTATATTTATTTATGCCAAGAGGATTTGCTGTTATGGGTCAGAACATATACCAATTTATGATAGAAAAAGATTTTGAAAACATTAAAAATTGTAAATAATATTTAGTTTAATATTTTATCTTTTTGGTAATATTAATTATTAGCAACAAAAAAGCCTCGAAATTTCGAGGTATTTTTATTTTTATAATGTTGCAATCGCTTGTTGCAATCGCTTGATGGTTTCCTCTTTTCCAATCAGTGCTACAATATCAAAAAGATGGGGGCCTTTTAAAGCACCTACTAAACTCAAACGGAAAGGTTGCATGATTTTCCCCATCCCGATTTCGTTTTTGGTCATCCAATCTTTTACTATGGTTTCTATATTCGTAGCTGTAAAATCTGTTATTTCGCTAAGAACCGAAATCAATTCTTGCATCAAAGCAGGCGTTTCGGGTTTCCAGTTTTTAGCTGCTTTCTCGTCATAAGCAGTTGGTGCAACAAAGAAATAATCGGACAATTCCCAAAATTCATTGACAAAATGGGCGCGCTCTTTTATAGCAGCAACAATTTTTATTAGTTTGCTATTCTCAATAGAAAACCCTTTTTCGGATAGGATAGGAGTGAAGGCTAGGGCTAGACTTTCGTCGCTTTGTTGTTGCAAATAGTGGTGATTGAACCATTTGTTTTTCTCTGGGTCAAATTTAGCACCCGCTTTATGCACTCGGCTTAAATCAAATTTTTCAGTTAGTTCTTCTAATGAAAATAGCTCTTGTTCGGTGCCATCATTCCAACCCAATAACGCTAAAAAGTTGATAACTGCTTCTGGGAAAAATCCTTTTTCTCTATAGCCTGATGAGATGCCTTCTTCGGTTTGCCATTCTAATGGAAATACTGGAAATCCCATTTTATCTCCATCGCGTTTGGATAATTTTCCGTTACCGATAGGTTTTAAAATCAAAGGTAAATGTGCAAATTCAGGCGCTTCCCAACCAAAAGCTTTGTATAACAAAACGTGTAACGGCATAGAAGGCAACCATTCTTCGCCACGAATCACGTGTGAAGTTTCCATTAAATGATCATCAATAATATTCGCCAAATGATAGGTTGGCATGCCATCGGATTTGAATAAAACTTTATCGTCTAACAAATTCGTTTCAAATTTAATATCCCCACGAATGATGTCGTGTAAATGCAAGGTTTCATTTACAGGTGTTTTAAAACGCACTACATAAGTTGCGCCATCGGCAATTCTTTTAGCTGTTTCTGCTTCTGAAATTACTAAAGACGTGTCTAGTTTTTCACGATTGTGCCAGTTGTAAATGAAGGTTTTTCCTTGTTCTTCGTGTTGTTTTCTATGAAAATCTAATGCTTCGGCAGTATCAAAAGCATAATAAGCCCAACCGGATGCAATCAATTGATCGGCATATTGTTTGTAAATTTCTTTGCGTTCGGATTGGCGGTAAGGCCCAAACTTTTCGTTTTTGCCAACGGTTTCTACGGGCGAAATTCCTAACCATTCTAAGGCTTCCATGATATATTTTTCGGCTCCAGGCACAAATCTATTTTGGTCGGTATCTTCAATACGAAGGTAGAAAACGCCCTTGTTTTTCTTGGCAAATAAATAATTAAATAAAGCGGTTCTTACGCCACCAATATGTAATGGTCCTGTTGGACTGGGTGCAAAACGCACACGAACTTGTTTAGACATTTTGTAAAATTTGATGCAAAGATAGGGTTTCAATCAGAGAATTATTCCATCTGTTAATTAGATAATTTGGATTTATTTCTATTTTTGTTTCAAATATTTACTATGAAATACTTTCGTTCTAAAATTGACTTATGGTTACCAGCAGTACTTTGTATTGCGCTAGGTTTTCCGATTATTAATGGTATTTATGAGCGTGTTTGGCAACCGTTGGCTATTTTATTACCAGTAGCCCTCTTTATAATTTATGGTTTTGTGAAGTTACGCTATTGTATTGATGGCGAAGTTTTGATTATAAAAGCAGGATTCATGGTGTCGAATAGAATTAACATTCATGACATTAAACGAATTGAAAAATCCAATTCTATTCTCAGTTCACCTGCGCTATCATTGGATAGATTGTCTATTTCTTACGGTAAATATGAAGAAATTTTAGTTTCTCCCAAAGAGAAACAAGCTTTTATTGATGCACTTTTGTTAGTTAATCCTGATATACAGGTTTCATTATAAGCTTTAAAAAACTTCTTTCGCAAGAAATTTTATTTAACATTTCTTTATTCATTAAAATTATTACTTTTAGCGGTTATAAAGAAAAGTTTA
>CAIRNC010000136.1 GCA_903879875.1 uncultured Bacteroidota bacterium | reverse complement strand
TTGATATAATTTTGTCTTTGCTAAGCATTGGTTTTGTTTATTGGTTCCTAAAACAAATTTACTTAACCTTTGCTTTGCTTTTTTATCACTTTTAACTAGCAACTTGAATTAATTATAAGGATCGATTCCTGCTTGATAGGGTAGTTTTTTAGTTTTAAAAATATAAGTATTATCTTTTTTATTTATTTTCAATCGCTTATAAGCAAGAACTTCACCTAGATTTTTATCGTTTTCTGGTTTTGCAAAAACGGCAATATCAATATAGTCGGCAACAGGAATGGCGGATTCTTTTCCAAGTGCAGTGGAGCGGAATTTTTCGGAAGTTGTTTTAAGCGTAACTTCAAATTCATTGCCTACTTTTTTGAATTTAGCATCCAACATTCTATTGGAAAATAAGGTAATATTCTCAAACAAATCTTTTATGACATATTGCAAGCTGTCTGGAGTAACTTTTTTAAACTCATTTACAGCAGCAATAGAAGTAGGATAAGGTGGATTTTTATAACCATAATTAGTAATTAAATTTTTCATGGCTGAATTCACCTTCTTTTCTCCAATCATTTCTTTTAAATAATACATGACTACACTGGCTTTCTGATAATGAATATATTGTTGTCCTTCGGTTTTCATAATTGGATTTTCTCCTTCAAATTCAGAGCTTCTTCCAGTTAAATAACCATCCATTTCGTATTTTAAAAACTTTTTCATTTTATCTTTTCCATATTCTTTTTCCATGACCATCAAAGCGGAATATTGTGCAAATCCTTCACTCATCATTTCACTTCCTTGCATATTAGCACCACAAACTTGATGTGCCCAAAATTGATGACCCATTTCGTGAGCCACAACATAAAACACCAAATCAATATCATCATTCGTTACATTTCTCAAATCGGTTATAAATCCAATTCCTTCACTATAAGGCATGGTTCCAGGAAAAGCTTGTGCAAAACTAGAATACCTAGGAAACTCAATGATACGGCATTGCTTATGATAATATGGACCAAAATTAGTTGTATAATACGCTAAAGCTTTTTGCATGCTTTTAAGCATGTTAGGTACATTAACAGCATGGTTTTTATCATAATATACTTCTAAATCGATTCCTTTCCATTTCTTTCTTGCTACTTGATATTTTGCCGAAATAAACGAATAAAAATTCAAGGATTTTTGGTCTAATTTATAGTTAAAATAGTTTCTTCCTTTCGATTCCCATGATTTCACAAGTGATCCTGGAGCAATAGCCGTTTGGTCTGATGATGTACTGATAGTTGTATTTACTTCTACCCAATCAGCATCACTTCCAAGATAATTATTCATTCTTGCTTTTAAATTGTTGTCATCCAATTTAGGCATTCTATTGCGTTTTGGTAATTTTAGCTTTTCTCTTTTGTTTTCGTCCGAAATTTCAAATTGAGGATTGTATCCAAAAGAGGGCAAAATATCCATATTATTGAAAAAAGTTCCATTTTGAGTCAACTGAGTAAAACTTACTTCATTTTCAAAACCTTTAGAAATACTCCATATATCCATAGTGATAAGTATAGAATCATTTGGTTTTAATGGTTTGGATAATTTATATAATCTAAACTCAGAGTTATTTTTATTTGAAGTCAATTTTGAATTAGGAATATTCAATTTTATACTATCGGTGAGTTGTGGCATTGTAAAATACAATTCCGAAATGGGAGTCGTCGATTTGTTTATTGCCCAAGCTGATACTTTTGCAGTCATGCTTCGCTCTTCGGGCATGATAGCTATATTATAATCAAACTTATAGAATCGTGGTTGTACTCTTTTTTCATATTTTTTATATTGTTTTTCATAAGCTATTTGCTTGTTTTCTTGCTCTTTAGAAGAATCATAATGATTCAATATTTTAGTATTATAATATACAAAACAGGCGCAAAATAAAAAAAGTAAAATACTAATGACCAACCATCCTTTATTTTGAAACAATTGAATCTTAGCTTGCTGCCAACGGTATTTGAACTGTGTTTCCGTTTTTCGAACATAAAATGCAATAATTATTAAACAAAGAATAAAAGAAAATGAAGACCAATACATCCCAAACCATATTAATGAGGGAACAAACGGACCAAAACCATTCATGTCAGAATACGTATAATCTGGAAGATGACCAAATGATAGCATGTTGGTATTGATTTCTAACAATCCCCAAATAAATCCATTTATAATTAAAAAAGCCACAAAAGCAAAGTAAGCAATGTATCTATTGTTAATTAAATAATGGAAAAGCATAGACAAAACCACCAAAAAGGATAGTCGTAACAAATTGATTACTAAGAGCGATTCTATATAAACATCCAATTGATAACGATGATAGCCATAAAGGGTTTGTGTTATAACTCCCACCAAAATACAACTGGAGAACACAATTGTTAATGCCAAAATAATAGCAATCAATTTAGACACCAATAATACTCCTGTAGTAATTGGAGTTGCATCTTGAATTACGTTGATTTTGGCATCTCGCTCTTTCCAAACTAAAACGCCTGTGTAAAAAACAATAAAGCCATATATAAAAGTGCTAAATGCACCATTTATAGTATCAATTACATCATAGGTTACGGGATATTGATCAGCTCCATAACGACCTGTAAAACTAGATAAACTGGCTATAAGATTGATTAATCCAATACCAACAATGATTATAAATGTCGGATTTTTTACGACTGCTTTGGTTTCAAATTGTATTAAACGAAATAATGTTGAAAATGAAAAAATTCCGGCTTTTGTAGGGGTAAATATAGTATTTGAAATTACTATTGGAGCTACTACTGTTTTTTCTTTTTTGGTTTTCTTTAATTTTTCATTTTTTGTGTTAAATGAAAATCGAGAATAAACAAAAGCAAGTATGAGTAGACTTATTCCTAACCAAATCAATCGATTAATCAATAAATCGCCATGAAGTGTGACAGCGTTAAGATTTTTTTCATCCACTGTCATATATTTGGTCATTATCCCAAAAGGTCGCATTCCAAACGGGTCTAAAATATTAGCCAACCATTCTTTTTGTATGTCATCTGTAAACCCTGAAGAAACCGCATAAAAAACCAATATGAGCATAGCGCCAATAAATGAAACAATGTTGCTTCTAAAAAGTAGGGCTAATCCATATAATAAAACAGCAGAAATTATTACATTCGGAACAGCAAAAATTAACAATCCTTGAAGATGTCCATTCCAAACAATGGCGCCAAAACGAGTGGCAGGAGCCATATCAAAAATTGGTGCAAGAAAAGGCGTAATTAGTGCACTTAGTGAAATTCCTAAAAGTGGAATTATAGAAATTAATACAGCACCTATAAATTTACCGAAAAAATAATCTCTTTTTTTGATGGGTGATGAAAATACAAATTGATGCATTCCAGTTTGAAAATCTCTATTGGCGGTGGCATTCATAAATGCCGTTGTCATCAATAAACATATTGTTGACATGATGCCATAATACGTTTGAATAACGTAGGGTGCATTTTTATGAATATTGCCCACACTTTCACCAATCTGCACATTATCTGAACCAATTGCAAAGAATACTAGGAGCGTATTTATGAATAAAAAGATCCATACCATTGGTGATTTTAACCAATATTTTAATTCGTGTTGAATAAATTTCCACATACTATTTTGAAATAAAGGTTAAACCAATTCGTTTAATTTGGCAAAAAACACATCTTCTAAAGTTTCTTCGGCAGCAGTAAAGCCATCATTTAATTGAGTTTCAGAAAAGACATGAATTAACGGATTTCCACCTACCAATTTGTTAGAAATCACTTTATATTCTTCTTGGTATTTTGGCAATTCGAGTTTAGTTACTTTTCGCTCCCAAACTTTGCCTTTAATTTCTAATAAAGCATCGTCGGTATTACCGCTAAACAATACTTTACCTTTATCCATTACCGCCATTTGGGTACAAAGTTCTCTAACGTCTTGCACAATGTGAGTAGAAAGAATTACAATGGTGTTTTCGCCAATTTCACTCAAAATATTATAAAAACGATTGCGTTCCCCAGGGTCCAATCCAGCTGTTGGTTCATCAACAATAACTAATTTTGGACTTCCGATTAAACATTGTGCAATGCCAAACCTTTGACGCATTCCGCCACTATAACTAGCAACAGCATTTTTTCGGTGTTCCCAAAGATTTACTTTAAGTAGCAATTGTTCTACAATTTGTTTACGATCTGATTTATTGTCGAATCCTTTCAAAAGGGCTAAATGATCTAACAGTTCTAAAGCGGAAGTTCGAGGATAAACTCCAAATTCTTGAGGTAAATAGCCCAAAACCTGACGAACGGCTTCTTTGTTGTTCAAAACATCTATGTCTCCAAGAAATACCGAACCACTATCTACATCTTGTAATGTAGCTAAAGTTCGCATAAGTGAAGATTTCCCAGCACCATTTGGACCTAATAATCCAAACATTCCGTTTTTAATAGTTAAGGTAACATTATTTAAAGCATGCACCCCGTTGCTGTATTTTTTGTCTAAATTTTTGATGATTAATTCCATAAAATAATTTTTTATTGATTGATTATGAACATTTGACGAAATAAGTAAAAATTAGTTACAAAGTAGATTTAAAATTCAAAAATTTCAAGGTGAAATTAATTGTTTTAATGAAAATAAAATCAAACTTTCGTTTAATTTATGTAATAATAATTTTGAAAAATTATATGTTTGTAAAAAAGCAATGATTCAAAAATATTTTTTAGGAATTGCTTAAATAAGAATCAAATTATGTCAACACACGCTCATTTTATTATTCATAAACCTTATGGCTATTTAAGTCAGTTTGTTTATGATTTGAAACGAAAAAAGAAGCTTTTGGGCGAGTTATTTGATTTTCCTTTGGGTACAATGGCAATAGGTCGTCTTGATGAAGATTCGGAAGGCTTACTTTTGTTGACTACCGACGGTAAAATGAGCGAATTAGTGCGCAGTAAAAAAGTGGATAAGGAATATTATGTACAAGTAGACGGATTAATTACCCAAGAGGCTATTGAGCAAATTCAAAACGGTGTTGAAATTGGGTTTAATGGTACAAAATACATTACAAAACCTTGTAAAGCCTTTATAGTAAAAGAAATCCCATCTTTTGGAGCAAGAGGTAAAAAAATTAGAGACGACCGACATGGACCGACATCTTGGGCTTCTATAACTGTAAATGAAGGAAAATTTCGTCAAGTTCGAAAAATGACTGCAGCAGTTGGGTTTCCAACCTTACGTTTAATTCGAGTACGAATAGGAGCAGTTCATTTGAATGATTTACAAGCAGGAGAAGTAGTTAAAGTAGCCCATTTTGAAATCTAAATAATCAAATTAAAAAATGTTAAATATAGTTTTAGTAGAACCAGAAATACCAAATAACACAGGAAATATTGGCCGACTCTGTGTAGGCACCGAAAGTAAATTACACTTGATTCATCCTTTTGGATTTGTAATTAATGATAAAAATTTAAAACGTTCAGGATTGGATTATTGGGTACATCTTGATGTTACAGAATATGAAAATGTAAATGAATGGATAGCTCAAATCACTAATAAGTCTAGAGTTTTCTTGATGAGTTCACATGCTCAAAAAACGATTTATGAAACGCAATTTCAAGATGGAGATTGGTTGGTTTTCGGAAAAGAGAGCGTAGGACTTAGTCCAGAAATATTGGCTCAATTTGAAAATCATCTAACGATTCCAATGTCAGGGTTAATTCGTAGTTATAATATCGCTAATTCTGTAGCATTTGTGGTAGGAGAGGCGAGGAGACAGTTTTTTTATAAATAGCGCTTTCAATTAGCTATTTTACTAATTAATTTCTCGAATTCCTTTTACGAAAATCCATTTCATATAGAGTTTTTCTCCATCTTTGGTTTTTATTGCTTGAAATTTTGGAGCTAAAAGAGTGCCTATCACAAAAGCTGTTAATTGAATCCAAAATCCAGTGATTGGAGTGTATTTTGCAATTAATAATTGAAATCCAATAAACAAAACAGCAAAAGAAAGCAGTTGATATACAAATGATTTTACAGTTTTCGACATGAAATAATCTGGTTTTAAATGTTTTTGTTTTGCAAAAATAGTTAAACTATTTATCAAAACCATATACGATTTCAGTAACTTCAATTCAACGACAAGAATAGCAATGTAAACCCATTGAAATTGACTTTTAGATTTATTGAAACTAAAAATTGTTCACAATTTATACCTCCTATTTCTTTTCTACACGATATTAAATTTTATCTTTGCTTTTCAAAAATAAATTAAAAACGCACAAATCCTATGGAATATTTAGATTTTGAGCTTCCTATAAAAGAACTTGAGGAACAATTAGACAAATGCGCAATTATTGGCCAAGAATCAAATGTTGATGTAACCAATACTTGCAAACAAATTGAAAAAAAACTCGAAGAAACCAAGAGAAAAATATACAAAAACCTAACGGCTTGGCAACGTGTACAGCTTTCTAGACATCCAAATAGACCTTATACTTTAGAACATATTACTACTCACACTAAAGGAACTTTTCTTGAACTTTTTGGTGATAGAGGTTTTAAAGATGACAAAGCCATGATTGGTGGTTTAGGTAAAATAGATGGGCAATCTTTTATGTTGATTGGTCAACAAAAAGGAATTAATACCAAAATGCGTCAATATCGTAATTTTGGAATGGCCAATCCCGAAGGTTATAGAAAAGCTTTGCGATTGATGAAAATGGCAGAAAAATTCAATATTCCTGTAGTTACTTTTATTGATACACCTGGAGCTTTTCCTGGAATTGAAGCCGAAGAACGCGGACAAGGTGAAGCTATTGCTAGAAATATTTTAGAAATGATTCGTTTAAAAGTCCCAATTATTGTAGTAATTGTGGGTGAAGGTGCTTCTGGTGGAGCATTAGGAATTGGAGTTGGCGATCGGGTTTTAATGATGGAAAATACTTGGTATTCTGTAATTTCACCTGAATCATGTTCTTCAATCTTATGGAAAAGCTGGGAATATAAGAAACAAGCTGCAGAAGCTTTAAAATTGACTTCTACAGACATGAAAAGACAAAAATTAGTAGATGACATTATTCCTGAACCTTTGGGTGGCGCACATTACGACAAAGCAACTGCTTTTAAAACGGTGGAGCAATATATAATGAAAAATTATAACGAATTAAAAGACTTATCAACAGCAGATTTGGTTGCCCAACGTATGGATAAATACAGTAAAATGGGTGAGTACAAAGAGTAAAGAGATATAAATCAATTTAAAATCCGAAGCCCAATAGTTTCGGATTTTTTTTTTGGTTATAAACAAAAAATAGTTAGTTATTAACATGAATTGCTTAAAAGTCTATTCGCTACTTTTTTTATTTTTATTTATATTCGCAGTATGGAAAATCTCAAAAATATAAACCCCATTCGTGTTGATAAAACAACGATTATTAACCTCGAAAAAGGAAAACTTCCACCACAGGCACTCGATTTAGAGGAAGCTGTGCTTGGAGCAATGATGATTGATAAAAAAGGAGTTGATGAAGTAATTGATATTTTACAACCCGATGCATTTTATAAAGAGGCTCACAAACATATTTTTGAAGCTATTTTTCAGTTATTCACAGATTCACAACCCATTGACTTATTAACCGTTTCGGCTCAGCTTAAAAGAACGGCGAAATTAGATTTGGCTGGAGGTGATTTTTACTTGATTCAATTGACTCAAAAAATTTCTTCCTCGGCACATATTGAATTCCATTCACGTATCATCCTTCAAAAATACATTCAAAGAAGTTTAATTCGAATTTCATCAGAAATCATCGAAGATTCTTATGATGAAACCACTGATGTATTTGATTTACTTGACAAAGCGGAATCTAAACTCTATGAAGTTACGCAAGGAAATATTAAACGAAGTTCAGAAACGGCACAAAGTTTAGTAATTCAAGCAAAAAAACGAATTGAAGAAATTGCGGGTCAAGAAGGACTAAGTGGTGTGGCTACTGGATTTGAAAAATTAGACAAAGTTACTTCCGGTTGGCAACCAAGCGATTTGATTATTATTGCGGCTAGACCTGCAATGGGAAAAACGGCATTTGTTCTGTCAATGGCAAGAAATATTGCTATTGATTTTGGTCATCCGGTGGCACTTTTTTCATTAGAAATGTCCTCTGTTCAGTTGATTACTCGTCTAATTTCCTCGGAAACAGGATTGTCTTCAGAAAAATTAAGAACTGGAAAACTTGAAAAACACGAATGGGAACAATTGAGTGTTAAAGTAAAAAATTTGGAAAAAGCCCCTTTATTTATTGATGATACACCTTCTTTATCCATATTTGATTTAAGAGCAAAATCGAGACGATTGGTTTCTCAACACGGCATTAAAATAATAATTGTTGACTATTTGCAATTGATGACCGCTGGAGGAAGTAACGGGAAAGGAGCAGGAAACAGAGAACAAGAAATTTCCACCATATCAAGAAACTTGAAAGCCCTTGCTAAAGAATTAGGCGTTCCTGTAATCGCACTTTCACAGTTATCTCGTGCTGTTGAAACACGTGGTTCAAGCAAAAGACCTTTACTTTCTGACCTTAGGGAATCAGGAGCAATTGAGCAAGATGCTGATATTGTTTCCTTTTTATACCGTCCTGAATATTACAAAATTGATGAATGGGATGATGATGAGGCTGGGCCAACAGCAGGTCAGGCAGAATTAATGATAGCCAAACACCGAAACGGTAGCATTGAAAATGTCCGTTTAAAATTTATTGGAAATTTAGGAAAATTTGATAATCTTGAAGATTATGGTGGTGGATATGATGATTTACCTTCCAAAATGAATCATGATGATAATCCTTTTCATACAAAAAATTTACCTTCTGCTAATGAAGCATTTGGAAGTAATTTTAATAGCAGTCCTGACGACAGTGACGTGCCATTCTAATTATTTCTTTATTTCTTTTTATTATTTATTAAGCCAAAATGACATCACAACTATTACACGCCAAACTAAAGGAACATTTTGGTTTTGAAAAATTCAGACCCAATCAAGAAGAAATAATAAATTGCATTTTATCTGGAAATGATACAATGGCAATCATGCCAACAGGAGGTGGAAAATCCATTTGTTTTCAATTGCCTGCCTTAGTTTTACCTGGGATTACAATTGTTGTTTCGCCACTAATTGCTTTGATGAAAGATCAGGTTGATGGTTTAAAAGCCAATGGAATTGCTGCCTGTTTCATCAATAGTAGTCAAACTCAAAACGAACAACAAATACATATCCAAAACCTTAAAGAGCAAAAAGTCAAATTGGTTTATGTAGCTCCTGAAAGTTTATCGTATTTAGAAAATGTTTTTTTAGAAATAAAAGTTAGTCTTATCGCTATTGACGAAGCACATTGTATTTCGGCTTGGGGTCATGATTTTCGTCCCGCTTATACCAATCTTGGATTTCTAAAAAAACGCTTTCCTGAAACTCCAATTTTAGCTTTAACTGCAACGGCTGATAAGGCTACTCGTGAGGATATTAGCGAACAGCTAAACTTGATAAATCCACAAAAATTTGTAGCCTCATTTGATCGAAAAAACCTTAGTTTAGAAGTTCGACCTGCATTAGATAGAGTGAAACAAATTTTGGATTTCATAAATAACAAACCTAACGAATCTGGAATAATTTATTGTTTGAGTAGAAAAACAACCGAAGAATTAGCCGAAAAATTACAAAAAGCGGGTATTGTTTCCAAAGCCTATCACGCAGGTTTGGATAATAAAATTCGTTCTAAAACTCAAGATGAATTTATCAATGACGAATGTCAAGTGGTTTGTGCCACTATTGCTTTCGGAATGGGGATTGACAAATCAAATGTGCGATGGGTGATTCATTATAATTTACCAAAAAATATAGAAGGGTATTATCAAGAAATTGGTCGTGCTGGTCGCGATGGTTTACCATCTGAAACTATATTATTTGAAAGTTATGGAGATATGATTCAACTTCAAAAGTTTGCATCAGAAGGTTTAAATGCTGAAGTTCAGTTGGCAAAACTCGAAAGAATGAAACAATATACCGATGCGTTAAGTTGTCGTCGAAAAATATTACTTTCCTACTTTGGAGAACTCGTTTCTGAAAATTGTGGCAATTGTGATATTTGTAAAAATCCGCCCGCTTTTTTTGATGGCACTTTGATTGCTCAAAAAGCATTATCTGCAATAACACGTTTGAAAGAAACTGAGCCAATTGGCGTAATTATTGACTTTTTGCGAGGTTCAAAAAATGCCTATATCTATGAAAAAGAATATCAAAACCTAAAAACGTACAATATTGGCAACGATATTTCTTGGTTTGATTGGAACCAATACCTCATTCAATTGATTAATTTGGGTTATTGTGAAATTGCTTTTCATGAGCAAAACAAAATTAAACTTACGGAATTTACCAAAAAAGTTTTGTTTGAAGGTGAAAAAGTGCGTTTGACAACCATCCAAAAGATAGATTTTAAAACTGAAAAATCTAAGGAAATCAAATCCAAATCGATTAAAAATTCTCTTCTTGAAACGCTTCGGAAATTACGTGCTGAAATCGCCAAAGAAGAGGGTGTGCCTGCTTATGTGATTTTTAACGACGCTACTTTGAGACAAATAGAAACAGAAAGACCTTTGAGCGAAGGTGATTTTCTGAACATTGACGGTGTTGGAAAAGCAAAACTCGAAAAATATGGTGCTGTTTTTATAGAAGCAATCATGGCTTTTCAAAAAGATAAACCCAAGAAAAAAGAAATAGGCAGCAGTTATAAAGAAACTTTAGCGCTTTATAATGAAGGCATTTCAATTGATGAAATTACCAAAAAAAGAAACCTTGCCTCAACTACAATTATTTCTCATTTAACCAAGTTATATCTTGATGGGCTCCATGTGGATTGGAGTACATATATATCAAACGATGAGGTTGAAAAAATTAGAGTTGCAAAAACTAATTTAATTTTAGAAACTCCCTTTGCCTTAAAACCTTATTTTGATTATTTTGAAGAGCAATTATCTTACGAAAAAATCAGAATTGGATTGGCTATTATCGAAAAAGAAGCACGTTTATAGTTTAAACGTTAATTTAAATAAATTTTATAACAAGTTTTTGTATTTTTGAAACCTTGAATAAAATTTTAATTTCTTCAATTACTAAACAACACAACAATATAAAAATAATAACAAATTTTACAAAATGAAAAAATCAATTGTAGTATTATTAATCACCCTAAGTTTAGTTTCCTTTACAGTTTTAAAAGATAAAAATTTCACCATTTCTGGTACAGTCGTAGGTATTGAAAACGGAAAGAAAATGCTACTGCAAAGACAAGATGAAGCAAAAGGAGTAATTACTATTGATAGTGTAGTTGTCAATAATGGAAAATTTACTTTTGAAGGCAATACTTCAGAACCCGCCATAAATTTTGTTGCTATTGAAGGTATTGCAGATAAAGTAGTATTAATTCTCGAACCAGGAATTATTGACCTTACAATATACAAAGACAGTATTAGTAAAAGTAGAGTAGGAGGTACTTACAGTAATAATCATTTGTATCAATACACCAATGAAAGTGCTTTAATTCAAAACAAAATGCGAATTTTTCAAAAAGAAAATGAAGCCAAATTTACAGAAGCCAAAACAAAAAATGATACTGTGGTCATGAATGCTTTAATAAATCAAAACAATAAATTCATGCTAGATTTTGATCTATTATCAGAATCAAATATTGTTTCACATCCAAAGTCATTTATTTCGGTATTGCTTATTGATAACATGTTTAATAAACCCAATTTTGATATTCAAAAAATAGCGAAACTCAACGATGGCATAGATGCTTCATTAAAAACGACAAAACTTGAAAAGACTATTTTATCAAAAATAAAGAATTATGCTTCCCTCAATATTGGAGGTAATGCACCAGACTTTTCTGCTCCAAATCCAGAAGGAAAAATGACTTCATTGAAGCAATCTTTAGGAAAAATAACCATCATTGATTTTTGGGCTTCTTGGTGTGGACCATGCCGAGCAGAGAATCCTAACGTGTTGAAATTATACAATGAATTTCACTCAAAAGGGCTTAATATTATTGGTGTTTCTTTGGATAAAGAAGCTACAAAATGGAAAGAAGCCATTGCAAAAGACAAATTGCCATGGATTCATGTTTCAAATTTAAAGTTTTGGGAAGATCCTATTGCACAATTGTATAACATAAAAAGTATTCCCGCTACTTATATTCTAGATTCTAAGGGAAAAATTATTGCTAAAGACCTTAGAGGAGAAGAACTTAATGTAAAAATAAAGTCACTTTTAGAAAAATAAATAAGAAATTATAATTGCATTCTTAATCAAAAAAACATCTAGAACAAAAGATAGTACTAGATGTTTTTTAGGGTTATAAATAATTAATTATTTTTTGAAATTGAATTAAATCTTATTTTTCAACAATTACTTTATAGCTTTTATCTTTATTACCATCTGATATTTTTACAAAATAAATACCGTTATAGACTGTATCTAAATCCAAAATGCAAAGTGTACTTCCTTGAAAAATATCTTTGGTTTGTATTACTTTTCCTAATTCATCTATTAAAGTAACTTTTAAATTATTCTCATGAAATTCCGTTTGAATTGCAATAAATTCTTGTGCTGGATTGGGATATATTTTGACATTGATTCCAGAAATATCAAAATTTTCAGTTGCTAAAGTATATTGGGTTGTTCCAGAAGGCACTGATGTAACTGTTGAAGCAGTTTTGTTTCCATAATAGGTGGGTCCAACAGCATAAGGATATGCCGAATTATGATTAGCATCAACAGTAGTAAAATAACAATAAATTCCATTTGGATACTCAGGTGTTATACAAAAACGCCCGTTATGACTATCTAAATAGGTAGGGTCACTAGCATGTGCAACATATTCATAATCTTCCCTGAAATAACCATTGAAAAAAGTTTGTGTTCCAACAACTTGATTAACTGCCGGTCCGTTAGTTCTTGTCGTTTGGTTTTTTAATTGATAACTCGATTTCATTCGGCTAATTCCGCCAGTTCCATCAGTATTGGTATAGGCATAAGCGCCATATATTGGAAATCCATCATAAGCAAATCCTATTAAAGGAGAATGTTGAGAAGGATTTATAACATATAAACCATCAGCTGGATAAGTATTGCAAATATTAGAAAGAACAACCGCATCTAAATTAAAGGCACTTGGATTTTGATGATGGTGATAATTTCCCATAGCCGGATGGGCTTTTGCACAATCAAATCCCGATTTTTCTGCAGGAATAGCATCTCTATTCCAAGCCATGGTTGCTGTAGGACCACCCGGACAAGGCGAATTTCCTGGGCCTCCACATAAAGCACTAGTAGAATTATTCCAAGCTACACCATCTCTATAATCAAATAAAGCTACCCCATTTTTGAATATTCCAATATTTCCTCCAGATGTTGCAGTTGCAGTTCCAGTGTTTTGTGTAGGATTTAATGGAATTTTAAAAATACTATTTTGTGCTGTAGCTATTGAAGGATTTCCTTGAAAAGGACCTGTTATATAGGCTGGTATTCCTGTTGCTGATACATAAACCCAATTGGCATCATATTTTACCGTTTGTACATTGGCTAAAGTAGCATCATTAATCGGTGTAGCATTTCCTGCTACATAATGTCGACCAGTAATGCCAGTGTTATTAATTAACCATCCTGTTATCGCTGGATTAGTTTGTGCAAATGAAGAAATACCAAACGTAAAGACTCCAATTAATGTGATAATTTTTTTCATATTTTAAACTTTAGGGTTAGTATTCTATTTTAGACGAAATTTAAATAAAATTCTTGCGCAAAAAAAATATTTATTTTTTAGGGAAAGAAAATCGTTTGTCAAATAGAAATTCGGAATCGGTTAATGTATATAAAAATGCAACTAAATCTACTCTTTCATTATCAGACAGATTCATTGGTTTTTGTAATTTTTTAGGTAAATTTTTATCGTTTCCAAGTGAATTATAATACTTAATTACATCTGTTAATTTTTTGAAACGACCGTCGTGCATGTAGGGAAATGTAAATTGTATGTTTCTTATTGTAGGAACTTTAAATAATAAAAAATCTTTTTTATCATTTGTGATTTTTTGTCTTCCAATGTCATTTAAAGTTGTGTCTATTGCTAATCCATTTCGCTCGAATTTTTCACTTGTAAATAAAGGCTCGTTATGACAGGAGGCACAATTGTTTTTAAATAATTGATAACCATTTTGTTCCTTATCGGTAAAAACGGTTTCTTTTCTCATCACTTTATCATATTTGGAATTGGAAGAAACCAATTGCAATTCAAATTGAGATAAGGCTTTTAAAACACGTTGTCCAGTAAT
>CAIRNC010000135.1 GCA_903879875.1 uncultured Bacteroidota bacterium | reverse complement strand
AAAAGATATTATTAAAATAGAACGACGACATCTCTATGGAGGACTCGATAGCACTAGTGTGGCAACGCGACGTAAAACCATACAAACTTATTTAGAAGATACACTTAAAAATAGGGAAAGTTAATATGCTGTTAGAAAAATTAAAATTAGTAAATTTTAGGCAATTTTACAACGAGACGGAAATAGAATTTTCAACTGATCCACAAAAAAACATTACACTAATTCATGGTGAAAATGGTGTGGGAAAAACGACAATTTTGAATTCAATTCTGTGGTGTCTTTATGAAAAGCTAACGCATGATTTTGAGCAGCAAAAGGAGTTGATTTGTATACAAGCAATCAAAGATGGTGTGAAAAGTTGCAGGGTAGAATTATCTTTTCAGTACGAAGAGAAACATTATTTAGCCCAACGATCTCTTCATAATTCGAATCAATCGCTATTGAAGTTGTTCGAGATCAATAATAGTAATTATAAAGATGTACCTAATCCAACCGCATTTGTTAACAACATTTTACCCAGCGACATGGCAGAATATTTCTTTTTTCATGGTGAAGGTGTTTCTAATATTAATGCAACTAAGTCTGGTGAAAAATTTAGACGGGCAATACGGGATATACTTGGTTTTCGCTTAGCTGAAACTGCTATAAAGGATTTAAAAGAAATTAATGCTGTTTGGACAAAAGCACTTAATGAATTAACTAATCTGAATTATGAACAAAATGAACTGGTAAAGAAAAAATCAATATATGAAGGTAAAAAAATAGGCTTGCTTGAAAAGTTACGCACTTTTAAAGAAGAAAAAGAAGATCATGAGACAAATCTTAATGAAGTTCTCGAAAAATTAAGGCAATGCTCTTCTGTAGATGCAAGAAAATTACAGAAAGAAATCGACGATTTAGTAGCAAAAAATTCGAAATTAGATACATCCATTAATAGAGCCAGGATGGATAGGCAGAACTTAATTAAAAAGTACGGATGGATCATATTTGGGCAAAAACTGGCTAATGAGGCATTGGATTTTATAGACGAGCAAAGCCTAAAAGCTAAATTACCTGCGCCTTATGATGCGAGTTTAGTCAACGATTTGATTGAACAGCAGAAATGTATCTGTGGCAGAGAATTGAAAAGAGGAACTAGGGAATTTGAAAATGTAACTAATCTAATAGATAAAGCAGACAATGCTGTGATTCGATCAAAACTGTCAAAAGCCCGATCAGCGGGGTCAAATATTAAAAGTCGATTTTCTGATTTTTTAGTTGAATTGCAAAAAGTCGAAGAAAATTTACAGGAACTGGACAATGATAAAAGAGATGTTGTTATAGCTTTAGAAACCAAACAAGCCGAATTAAAAGATATTCCAGTTGAAGAGGTTCAGAAATTAGAATCACGTAAGAAGTTATGCAACGAAGCTCGTTCTAAAGCCGAGCAAAATATAGGTGCGAATAAAAGAAGCATAGAGCAGTGCGATAAAGATTTAATAGACATTGATTTAAAATTAAAACGTTGTGGTGCTCAAGATACTCGAATCAACAAACTCACTCAATATCAGGACTATGCCTCTAACCTAATCAAACTATGCGAAAAAAAGCTTAATCAATATGAAAAAGACTCCAAGTTAATCATTGCTCAAAATGTTAATAAAACTCTACAAGATTTTTCAAGAAAAGATTTTT
>CAIRNC010000134.1 GCA_903879875.1 uncultured Bacteroidota bacterium | reverse complement strand
GGGGGTTCTGTTTTAAAAAAGTGACTATTTCAATGTGTAAACTCAATGAAATGGTCGGATTTTACATGCTTAAATTTTATTTGGGACAGGAATGATTTATTATTTCAAATTTCAAGTGTTAAAATACCCATTAATGGGTATTGTCGTTTGTATTCTATTAACGTTTTTTTGTTGAATAATATTTCATCTAAGTGGAGAACAGAACCCACTATAAAAAACGGGGAGTAACCGAAAAGCCTTAAGAGTAGGAAAAATAAATTATTTAAAATATGAAAAAAGTTCAGAAAATTTTATTGTTTTTTATTGTGAGTATTTTTTTAATCTCTTGTTCTGAGGATGCTGATGATGCAGCTAATAGTGCCCCATTTTCGCCAGAAACGATAAATGGTAGATGGAAACATTCGAACGGTGATGTATTAGAAATCAACATTACAACTGGTAATGGAGTATATAAATCTGGTCCAGCTCCCTCAGGAGCAGTAGGCGGCAACGCTTTAACAAAGGTTACTTATGGATCAGGAAAGTATTGGGAGGCTTTAAGTCACACATATTATTCAACAGGATGGTCGACCAACTACACTGTAATTGGTATTATTATGGCAGATGATCAAACAACTTTTAAAATAGGATCTCAAGTTTATACAAGACAATAGTTTTGATATTGAAGAACAAGTATATAAAAATCCCTCAAAAAGTAAGATACTATTTGAGGGATTCTTTTTCGCATAAATATCGCCGTTGTCAGCTCATCTTCTAATTCAACTTCTGGAGTGTTTTCTGTGTTCTTTTGCTATTTTAGGACGTGATATCAAATCACGAAAAATTAAATCTAAAATCTATTTGGTTTCTGTAGAATCAATAGCTTCGTCGTAGCCTACTTTGCCGTCGCCTACAAGCAAATCAATTTTAGAGGCTTTCATGACTTTGTCGCCTGGTTTTAGTTCTTTGCCGTTTTGCAACATTTTCAGTACCATGTCTTTTCCGATATAAGGTTTATAGGTAACTTCGCCTAATTCTAAACCAACAGATTTTAAAGAAGGCTCTGCTTGGCGCAAAGTTTGTTCTACTAAATTTGGAATTCGAACGGCAGTAAATCCCGAAGAATTGATTTTGATATAAATTTTTCGCCCTTTTTTTACTTTGTCACCTGCCAATGGGTCTTGTTTTACTACCGTAAATTTTGGATAATCAGGATTGAAATCGGTAGTATCGAGTAATACATAATCTAAATCTGCGGCGTCTAATTTTTCTTCGGCTTGCTCTACCGTTAGCTTGCTGATGTTGGGTACAGTAATTTCTTCCCCATGATTGGTGGTAAAACTAATCCATTGCAACAACAAAAAACAGATTCCTAAAACAATTCCGATGGCAATAGCCAATTGCTTAAAAAAAACTTTACTAGAAAGATAATTGCGTAAACTCATATAAATTGTATTTGGGACAAAGATATAAAATACTAAAGGCAAATCATTTCAAAAAAAATGATAATTTTGTTACCTAATTAAAACTTTATTTTAGATGAATTTAGCAGTTGTAATGGGCGGATATTCTGATGAATCTGTAATATCTTTACGAAGTGGTCAATTGATTTTGAACCAAATCGATCGGTCTAAATACCAACCTTTTGAAGTTCATGTATTGTTATCCGAGTGGTATTGCTTGATTGACAATGAAAAATATCCTATCAACAAAACTGATTTTTCGTTTACAAAAGGGGACAAAACCATCAAATTTGATGTGGCTGTCAACACGGTTCATGGCACACCTGGCGAAGACGGCCATTTGCAAGCCTATTGGGAATTGATTGATTTGCCATATACAGGTTGCAATTATTATCAATCGAGTTTGACTTTTAACAAACGAGATACCCTTTCTGTTTTATCAAAATTCAATATTCCGAAAGCCAATTCCATCTATTTAACTAAAGGTGCCGTTATTGACGGCGAAAAAATTGTAGCTGAATTGGGGTTACCATTTTTTGTAAAACCGAATCAATCGGGTAGTAGTTTGGGGGTTTCAAAAGTGGATACCTTAGACCAATTGGACAAGGCGCTCGAATTTGCCTTTGCCGAAGATACTGAAATTCTTATCGAATCCTATTTGAATGGGAGGGAAGTCTCTGTAGGTGTTCTAAAATACAAAGGAGAAACCAAAGTTTTAGGCATTACAGAAATACTTTCACAAAATGATTTTTTTGATTATGAAGCCAAATATTTAGGCAAATCAGACGAAATTACCCCTGCGAGAATATCAGAAACTATTGAAAATCGTGTGGTAGAAATGGCTAAAAAAATCTATGAATCCCTAGGAATGACTGGATTTTCGCGAACTGATTTTATAATCATGAACGACATTCCGCATTTTATAGAAATCAATACCAACCCAGGTTTATCGCCTCAAAGTATTTTTCCGCAACAAGCTACTTTTGCCAAAATTGCTATGACCGATTTGTTAGACAACGAGATTCAATTGGCTTTACAACGAAAATCCATTTGGAAAAAATAACGTATTATAAAAATGAATAAAAATCGACTGGAAGCCTTTAGCGATGGTGTATTAGCCATTATTATTACCATTATGATGTTGGAAATTAAAACGCCACATAGCAATAGTTTGGAATCGTTAAGGCCTTTAATTCCTGTTTTTTTTAGTTATGTTTTGAGTTTTGTTTATGTTGGTATTTATTGGAACAACCACCATCACATGTTTCAAGCTGTAAAAAAAATCAATGGTTCTATTCTATGGGGCAATCTTTTTTTATTGTTTTGGTTATCTCTCATTCCATTTGCCACCAGTTGGATTGGTGCACAAAACTTTTCAACCATTCCAATGAGTTGCTATGGATTTGTATTATTAATGTGTGCGATTTCCTATTTTACCCTTCAAAAAAAAATAATTAGACACGAAGGCAAAGATTCGCTATTATATCGTGCCGTTCAAAAAGATATAAAAGGGAAAATTTCCTTATTTTGTTATGTAATTGCGATTCCTTTGGCATTTTTGTCGCCTTGGATTTCGGGACTTTTATACACGCTAGTTGCACTCATGTGGATTGTTCCTGATAGGAGAATTGAAAGACAAATAAACAATTAAAACCTATAAAATGAAAAAAGCTATATTTCCAGGTTCCTTTGACCCTATAACTTTAGGGCATTATGATATTATTAAAAGAAGTATTCCTCTTTTTGATGAAATAATAGTGGCTATCGGAATCAACGCCGAGAAAAAATACATGTTTTCGTTAGAAGATAGAAAACGCTTTATTGAAGAAGCTTTTGCCGATGAACCTACCGTTTCTGTAGTAGTTTATGAAGGGTTGACCATAGAGCTTTGTCATAAACTAAATGCCAATTTTATTCTTCGAGGATTACGAAATCCAGCCGATTTTGAATTTGAAAAAGCCATTGCCCACACCAATCGATTACTATCAAAAATTGAAACCGTTTTCTTGCTTACAGCTGCTAAAACATCGTATATAAGCTCTAGCATCGTTCGAGATGTGATAAGAAACGGAGGCGATTATACGGTTTTAGTACCTGACTCAGTTCGAATAATGGATTGATTTTAATTTAAATAAGTCTTAAAATTAATTTGTAGAAGAATTAATTAGTCCTAATTTCGCCGAAAATTAAAACAACTTTCAAAAATGGAAAGAACACTTCATAAACGCAGTGATTCAAAATGTGAATTGTGTGCAGCAACAGAAAATTTAAAAGTATTTGCTGTTTTGCCAACTAAAAAAGGAGGCATAGACGAAAATATATTAACTTGTAAAACTTGTATTGATCAAATTGAAACTCCTGGAAACGAAGATTTAAATCATTGGAGATGCTTAAATGACAGCATGTGGAACGAAAATGTTGCGGTTCAAGTAGTGGCATGGCGTATGTTAAGCCGATTGAGTAAACACGGTTGGCCTAAAGAATTGGTAGAGATGATGTATTTTGATGATGATACTTTAGCTTGGGCACAAGCCACTGGCGAAGGGGAAGATGACGAAAACAAAATCATTCATCGAGATGTAAATGGGGTGATTCTAAATACTGGGGATTCCGTTGTTTTAATTAAAGATTTGAAAGTTAAAGGTTCAAGTATGGTAGCTAAACAAGGAACTTCAGTAAGAAATATAAGACTAGACCACGAAAATGCCGAATATATTGAAGGTAGGGTTGACGGTCAAACGATTGTGATTATTACCCAATATGTGAAAAAAATATAAATTTAAAGTTGCAATCTTTAAATATACTTAAAACCCTCGTTTCAATATTTGGAACGAGGGTTTTTGAATTATTGAAATTCTTATAATTTTTCACAAGTGAATTAAATCTAATTTACCATTTAATTATTGCACTTGCCCAGGTAAAACCACTTCCGAACGCTGCTAATACTAACGTATCTCCCGATTTTATTTTTCCTTGTTCCCAAGCTTCTGTCAAAGCAATAGGAATGGATGCTGCGGTGGTATTTCCAAACTTTTGAATGTTATTAAACACTTGATCGTCAGTCAAACCAAAGCGTTTTTGAATAAATTGAGAAATTCTTAAATTTGCTTGATGCGGGATGAGCATATCGATATCACTTACTTCTAAATGGTTTGCTTCTAATCCTTCATTTATGACTTCGGTAAAGCGAACAACGGCATTTTTAAAAACAAATTGTCCATTCATGTGCGGAAAGTAACTTTCATCATCAGCATTGTTTTCTTTCAAAATATCGGTTACCCAACGACCGCCCATTCCAGGTGCTAAAACCGCTAATTCTTTGGCATGTTCACCTTCGGAATGCAAATGGGTAGATAAAATTCCTTTTGACAAATCGGTTTCACGGCTTAAAATTGCTGCTCCTGC
>CAIRNC010000133.1 GCA_903879875.1 uncultured Bacteroidota bacterium | reverse complement strand
GGCGGCGTTTGTATACAAATATTAAAAGTAGCCGATTGCCCTGCAGTGCTACCTGAAGTGTAAACTCTTATGTAATAAGTTTGTCCAACTACTAATCCTGTAGCCACACTCTGCGTTGTCGCACTACAATATAATTTCACTAATGCTCCTGGACAAGTACCTGAGAATACGGTGTGATTTAATGTTACTGTAGCTGTACTTGGAGATGGTACTATGCTACTCAAATCAATCATATGGATGTTATTTGTAGCTACAAAACTATACCAAACATCATCATCCGATGTACCACAACCCGTACCTGTCAATGCTGGTAATGAAGGTGTACCACCTAATGTGTTTCCTGCCACACTTTGTGTGCAAATTTGATTTGAATTCACTGGTACATTTACAGCTCCTGTGCATTCATCATTGGCTGGTGGAGAGGTGATACACATATCAAATTCCGCGGCTTGACCTACGGTACTTCCTGAGGTATATACTCTTATGTAATAGGTTGCTCCTACTGTCAATCCTGTAGCTCCACTACTTGCACTTGTGCTGCAATATAGTTTTGTTAAAGTACCGCATACTCCAGAGAAAACAGTGTGATTTATTGTTACTGTTGTTGGTGTTCCGACAATGCTATTTATATTTATAGATTGTGAGGTGGCTGTGGCTACAAAACTATACCAAACATCATCGTCTGATGTACCACAACCTGTTCCTGTTACTGCTGGCAAAGAAGTTGTTGCGCCAAAGGTATTGCCATGTACATTGTTGGCTGGCATACAGTTTTGTCCTGTATTTACTGGTACGTTGATAGCATTAAGACACTCATCGTTGGCTGGTGGTGAAGTGATACAAAGACTAAATGTTGCCGATTGTACAGCTGTAGCTGATGTGGTATAAACTCTTATATAATACGTTTGACCAACTGTTAATCCTGTAGCAATGCTTGTTGCTGCTGTGCTGCAATATAGTTTTGTTAAGTTAGCACACGGTCCTGAAAAAACACTATGATTAATAGTTGTTGCTGCTGGTGTACCTACGATATTATTTAAGTTTATCGTTTGTGATACCGCTCCTGCTACAAAACTAAACCAAACGTCTCTGTTGGTTTGTCCACAACCTACACCTGTTAATGCTGGTGTTAATACAGGTAACGAAGCTGTTGCTCCATAAGTAGTGGCATTTACTGTATTTGTGGCTACACATGTTTGACCTGTATTAACGGTTACTGGTGTTGCGTTTACACACTCATCGTTCAATGGAGTGGTAATAAATGTGGTTGGTGTTAATACCGTCCAAGCACTATGTTCTGTACCACCGCAATTGGCTCTTACATAATAAGTGTAAGAAGTTGATTGTAATAATGGTAATCCATTGAATGTTGTTAAAGTATATGGATTGGTAACTCCAGAAATAGTTGGTGCGGTTGGCGGCACATTTATTGGTGCAGGTCCTCCTGTTAGTACGATGTATAAATCAAATGATGTTGAAGGTGGTAATGAATTGTCTGTCCAATTCAATACGGCACTTGTTGCGCTTGGAACCGCTGTCATCAATGTTGGTTTTGAACATGGTGCTGGGGTACAATTGGCGGTGTCTGTAAACAATGTTGTTAAAGGCGTTCCTGTGGCTGGTGTTTTGGTATATATTACATCTAAAAACGGGTTTTGAATTGTTAAACCAATGTTATCTGGGGCTGTTCCTGCTACGCTCCAATACAATTCATAAGGCACTCCTGTACATAATGAGACTGAAACTCCTGCTAAATTATTAATTGCACTTGTTCCTATTGTACCAACCACAATTCCGTTTTGTTTTACTTGTATTCTTCCACCATTCCAAGTATTACCTGAACCAGTAATTGTTGTAGGAAAGAATTTGTAGTTACAGGTTGCTCCTCCACATGTAGTGTTGAAAACAGCATAAGGAGTCCAACTACTCTTATCTGTTCCCGAACAAACCGTTCTTACATAAGCGTAATAAATGGTCATTGGAGTTAGAGTTGGCGTAAATGGACTTACTACTGTTGCCCCCGTGTAGGTGGCAGCATCCGTTGATAATGGCGTTGGTGGTGCAGTTTGACTTGGAATCAATAAAAATTCCCATTGTGTGTCAGCTGGGTCGCCATTTACCCATGTAAATGTAGCGCTTGTAGCTGTTATACTTCCCGCTGTTATGACTGGACTCGTTGGTTTAAAACATGATGCCAAAGTAGTAAAACTACAAAATGAAGCCCAATCTGAATTCAACGGACATACCACTCGTACATAGACACAATATGAAGTGTCGTGCAATAAGCCAGAGATCGTAAAAGGATTTGTAGTTACATTAGCATACGTTGGTGTTGTGCTTGAAGTTGGTGCCAACGATCCTGTTGGTACAACATAAATATCATAATTATATGTTGGTGCTGTGCCTGGTGATGTCCAACTTATTGAAGCCGTTTCTGTTGTTATTGATCCTGCTGCTATAGCTATTGGTGGAATTGTACATACAGGTGTATCACAGTTTACTGTGTTCCCATAAACAACTTGACCAACTCCACTCGTTCCTGCAGGTTTAGTGTATAATGTTTGTCCAAATGAATTAATCACTGCTACAATACATCGTGCAGGTTGTGTTCCTGCGGTTGTCCAAAACAAATCAAAGGGTACATTTTTACATAATTGAACTGTTACATCAACTGGCCCTAGACCTGTTGTAAATGTAGAACCTATGGTAGCTACAACAATGCCGTTTTGTCTTACATCCATTCTTGCACCATTCCAACCTGCACCTGTTGATGCACTCATTCTAAAGGTATAAGTACATTGATCTACTGCATTACATATTAAGGTATTGAACGGATAAGGGCCATTCCATGAGCTAAAAAGCCCTCCTCCACAATCAGAACGTATCCAATATTGATATTGGGTCGCTGGAGTTAGACCAGAAACAGACACATTAGAATTTGTTAAAACTTGAGTGCCTACTCCTGTAGGAATAGAAGTTCCTAAAGGTTGCACTACATATTCCCACATCGTTGCCGAGGTTGGATTAGTCCAACTTAAATCTGCTGATGTGGTGGTAATGTTTGCTACAGGCAATCCAACTGGTGGGTTACACGGTTCTCTTTGTATAACTAAGGTGTAGCCAATTGTTGGCGTAGTGGCATTAGAAGAAACCAAAATATAATAGGTTGTACCAGCGGTTACTACAAATGGGTCAATTATACGTATGTTTGAATTGGCATTCGCTACTCCTGCCAAACAGTTGCCTAAGGTTGGACATCCTGAAAAAACAAAAACGGATGAGTTAGGTCCAGTTGGTGTCATTTTTATACTAATTGGCCCACTAAAAGCAGGAGTGTAAGCATAAAAAACATCATTCCCTGCCACATAATTTGTAGCTGCTGGCGAAGCGCCACATAAGGTACCTGCCTGTTGGGTATTGTAATAGTTCCCTATATTTCCTGTATTTTCTGAATGCGTATAAGGTAAAGTAGTTATTGGAATGGATCCATTACATAATGCACCTAAAGGAGTGGTTTGAATATTAGAACCACATACCCATGCACTCTGATTGGTAGCCGAACAATTGGATCTTACACAAAATTGATAGGCGGTATTAGGTGTTAATCCGGTTACATTAAAAGAATTTGATACTCCTGTATAAGTTGGTGTTCCCGTAGGTGCTCCTGTATAAATTTCTACATCCCATGATGTAGCGGTTGAACCAGCAGGCATTGTCCAGCTTAAAGTAGCTGATGTGGCTGCAATGTTTGTTGCTGTTGGTAAAGTTGGGGCTAAACATTTGGAATTGATTCGTATTAAATCTAAAAACCATCGATCTCCTGCGGCTCCTGCTACTGTTTGAGTAATTACTTTCACAAAAGCAAAATATACATTTTGATTTACATAAGTGGCTGGAACATCAAAAACTTGTTCTTGACAAACATTAAAATCGGTGTTCATTTCTGTTTCTGTCCATTCTTTCAAAAGAACATAAGCACTCAACAAGGAAGGATCGGCATTTGTAGAAACCATTAAACGGTATTTGGTTCCTAGTTCAGCCGTAAATCCTTGTCTTGAAAAAAACTTTATTTGAGGATTTGATGGAACTAGAGTCTGAGGAGTAACTAAATAATCCTCAGAGGTATTACCTATACCTATATTTTCTCTATCAATAAAAGCAGCATTTAAGCCTTCACATATTGCTTGGTTCGGAGGAGCAACTACTAAACTGCTAATTTTCCAAAATTGAAGAGGACCAGTAGCATTTTGATACTGATTCCATCCGGAAGGCAAAGTTGTAGATGAAGCTTCAAAACCTTCTCCAAGTCCAGGATAGGAAAATTGAGCATAACTTGATAATGAAACTAATAAAATCGAAAGTACTAAGATAATTTTTTTCATAAAATGAAAAGTTTTATGGTTGGTATAGATGTATTTAAAAATTCAAATTTAGTGAAATATATCAGAAAAACAATTAATGCAACACAATTAACAATATCACTGAGATATAACGACACAAAATTCGATATAAATAAATAATATTGATAAATAAACAAATTAGATTCCAAATAAATAATTTTTACATTTTTAATATCAAAAGATTTAATTATCATTTCCTATCTTTGGAATCTTAAATTTATTTCATGGAAATGACTTCCGGTAAAAAAATCTATTTTGCTTCCGATCAACATTTTGGCGCACCGACATCTGAGTTGAGTTTGCCAAGAGAAAAAAAATTTGTTGCTTGGCTTGACGAAATTAAAAAAGATGCAGCGGCTATTTTTATCCTAGGCGATTTATTTGACTTTTGGTTTGAATACAAAACAGTTGTGCCAAAAGGATTTGTAAGAGTTTTAGGTAAACTAGCAGAAATCAGAGATAGCGGCATTCCAATTCATTTTTTTGTTGGCAACCACGATTTGTGGATGGCAGACTATTTTCAAACAGAACTAAATATCCCCATTTACCATTATAACAAAGAATTTACTTTTGGAGAGAAAACGTTTCTAATTGGTCATGGCGATGGAAAAGGACCCGGCGACAAAAGCTACAAGCGAATGAAAAAAGTGTTTACGAATCCTGTTTCAAAATGGCTGTTTCGATGGCTTCATCCAGATATCGGAATGCAATTAGGGCATCATCTTTCCGTAAAAAACAAACTGATTTCTGGTGCCGAAGATGTCAACTATTTGGGAGACGACAAGGAATGGTTGGTGTTATATGCCAAACGAAAATTGGAACTCAAACCCTATAATTTTTTAGTTTTCGGTCACCGCCATTTACCAATGATTCTTAAAATTGGAGAAAATTCCGAATATGTTAATCTTGGGGATTGGATCAGTTATTTTACTTATGGTGTTTTTGATGGGACTACATTCGAATTAAAAACTTTTGAATAATTATATTAAATTATTTCACTTTTTTTAGCGACCATTCTAAACAAGAAAACCATTACAACATTAATAAAAATTGCCACAGGAACTACTGTTAGCAACCATCCGCCAAAACCACAAAGCAACTCAAAAGACAAATTGCTAAGCGTTTTAAAAAAACTGTTCTGAAATGAAAGCACAATTTCATCTATGGAATGCTCGCTTTGAGCAACGCCAAAAACAGTTGCTCCAATGCTAATAAAAGGAATTATCAATACGATTTGAACAGGCCACATAACGTAACTCAATGCAATCATAATTGGCAAATTCAACTTCCATTTTATCGAAAGCATAGTGATTAAAAAAGTGCTAACTCCCAGAATTGGGATTATAGAAATAATTGCAGCAACCAAAATGCTTTGCGCGACTTCTTTTGCCGACAAACCTTGCTTAAAAAGTGCAATAATTTTAAATTTAATGGTGCTTATTTGCATACAAACTAACTTAGTGTTTCTGATGTAAAAGTACTGTTTTTAGCCTCCAATTTTTCATAACATCACACTATTGTTGAAGATTAATATTTGTTTTAAATTCATAATTACACAAAAAACAATTGGTTTTTACTACTTTTGAATTCAAATTATAAAAATATGACAACCAAACCAATGAAAATCGGCGTTTCTATACTCGCTTCAAGCCTACTATTGCTTGCTTCTTGTAACAAAACCGAAAAAAAAGCTCCTTTACTTTCAGGAGTGATTTTAAAAAACATGGATACCCTCGTGAATCCTGGAGACAATTTTGATGCTTATGTCAACGGAAGCTGGGTGAAAAATCATCAAATTCCTGCAGACAAAGCTTCTTATGGAATTTTTGAAATTTTAGACGACCAATCGCAAGTGGATGTGAAAAAAATCATTGAAGCTGCAGCAAAAGGCAATTTTGAAAACGGATCAGACGAACAAAAAATAGGCGATTTTTACCATTCGTTTATGGATTCCAAAACAAGAGATGCAAAAGGACTATCTCCGTTAACCGCCGAAAACAATACAATTGATGCCATCGCTACTTATACCGATTTGGCAACCTACTTTGGAGTTAGTAACAAAAATGGCGAAAACATTCCCTTTTCTATTTATGTTACAGAAGACGCCAAAGATCCAACCAAATACATTTCAGGTATGTGGCAAGGTGGACTTGGTTTACCAGACAGGGAATATTATTTGCTTCAAGATGAAAAATCCAAAGAAATTCGTGCTAAATATGTAACACATATCACTAATATGTTGCTATTGGCGGGAAACAAAATGGCAAAAGAAGATGCAAATACTATCATGAAATTGGAAACCACACTTGCGTCAAAACAAATGAAAAAAGAAGATGCAAGAGATGCTGTAGCTTTGTATAACAAATATGCCACTAAAAATCTAAGTCAATTAATGCCTGATTTTAATTGGGCTGCCATGCTGAAAGCCGCTGGATTTGATAAACAAGAAAATATTATTGTAAGTCAAGTTGCCTATATGAAAGAATTGAATACTATCATCAAAAACACGCCAATCGCAACTTGGAAAACTTATTTGAAATGGGGACTTCTTCACGGCAATGCAACCAATTTAACGGCGGCATTAGACAAAGAAAATTTCGATTTTTATGGAAAAACATTGTACGGTATCAAAGAGCAAAAACCACAATGGCGAAGAGGTGTGAACCAAGTAAATTCATTTCTTGGAGAAATTGTTGGAAAAGTATATGTGAAAGAACACTTTTCGCCTGAAGCTAAATCTCGAATGACGGTATTGGTTAAAAATCTATTGAAATCGTATGCCGAAAGCATCAAAAAATTAGATTGGATGACGCCAGTAACCAAATCAGAGGCTTTGGCTAAATTGGATAAATTTATGTTAAAAATAGGTTATCCAGACAAATGGAAAGACTACTCTACTTTGAAAATTGACAAAAATGATTTGTATGGTAATTTAGTAAGAGCAGTCGCTTTTGAATACAATCGAAACCTCAACAAACTAGGAAAACCAGTTGACCGAACCGAATGGGGCATGACGCCACAAACGGTAAATGCGTATTACAATCCAACCCTAAATGAAATTGTATTTCCAGCCGCTATATTGCAACCTCCATTTTTTGATATGAATGTAGAAGATGCTGTCAACTATGGAAGTATTGGAGCTGTAATCGGACACGAAATTGGGCATGGTTTTGATGATCAAGGAAGTGCTTTTGACGGAAATGGCGTAATGAGAAACTGGTGGACACCGAAAGATCAAGTGGCATTTAAACAAAAAACAACGGCTTTAATTGCACAATACAATAGCTTTCATGTCTTTAAAGACCTTACAATAAACGGCGCTTTTACACTTGGCGAAAACATTGGCGATCTTGGTGGATTATCCATTGCAATAAAAGCCTATAAAATGAGCCTTAATGGTAAAAAAGCACCTGTAATGGATAAATTTACTGGTGATCAAAGAGTGTTTATTGGCTATGCCCAATCGTGGAACAGCAAAGAAAGAGAAGAAGCATTAAGAAGCCAAGTGGCCAATGACCCGCATTCTCCTGCGAAATTTAGAGTAAATGGTGTGGTAAGAAATGTACCTGAATTTTACGAAGCTTTCCATATTAAACCAACCGATTCGTTGTTTCTAGCTCCAGAAAATAGAGTTAAAATTTGGTAATAAGCCAATAAAGGAAAATTAAAACTCGGCTGTTAAAAAAACAGCCGAGTTTTTTTATTGTTGCAATATAGACAAAACAGTTCCAACCATTACATTTGCGCCAAGCGCTAAGTCTTCATAAGAAGCAAATTCCAACGGATTGTGGCTAATGCCGTCTTTACATCGAATAAAAATCATTCCATAATCACAAACGTAAGAAAGTGGCAAAGCATCATGAAACGGCCCACTCATCAATTCAGGGGCGTCAAGTTGGAGTTTTTCACATTCATTATGTATGATTTTTTTTATCCAACCGGCACAATAGCGAGGCTCACTATTGGTGTCTTCTGAAATTTCATACGTGAGTTGATGTTTTTGTGTAATGGCTACTATTCGGTCTCGCAATTGCTTTTCATATTTGTTTCTTCGTTCTAAATCAATATCTCTAAGATCAATAGTAAAACTTACTTCTTCGGCAATAATATTTCGAGATGCTGGAAAAACATTTAGTGTTCCAACCGTTCCAACCGTTGGTGCATCTGGAATTTGAGTAGCAATTTTGTTTAACGCAATAATGATTTCAGCGGCACCTACCATAGCATCTTTCCGAATAGGCATGGGCACTGAACCAGCATGTCCCGCCATTCCTTTGAGTTTTACGGTCCACCATAAAGGTCCCGAAATTCCGGAGACCACGCCGATAGGCTTGTTAGCCATGTCTAACACGGGGCCTTGCTCAATGTGTAATTCAAGAAAACAGAAGATACTTCCTGATTTATATTCGGATGCTGCAAATCCATTAATATCACAACCAAAATCAATTAACGCTTGTGCTCTAGTGATTCCGTCTTTATCGGTGCGTTCTAGTTCGCCTTCTTCCAATCGTCCAATAATTCCTCTCGAACCAAAAATACCTTTGTTAAAACGCCAGCCTTCTTCATCGGCAAACGAAATTACATCTATACTCCTTTCAGGCGTAAAACCGTTTTCATGCATCGTAGCAACTACTTCAATAGCACACAAAACCCCTGCCACCCCGTCAAATCGACCACCATAAGGTTGTGAATCGAGATGCGAACCCATCATTAGTATTGGTAATTCTGGGTTATTACCTTCCAATCGCCCGATTAAATTTCCGAAATTATCAATCCGAGTGGTCATACCTGCTTCTTGCATCCAAGTTGCAGCCAATTCAAATCCTTGTTTTTCTAAAAGCGAATGTGCTGGTCGGCATGTGCCAGTATCACCTATTTTTCCAATAAGACTCATAGCTTCAAAATGACTTTGAAGACGGGTAGCATTTATTTTCATCTTGTTGTAGTTTTTAATTTGTAATTTATCAAAAAGCAAAGTTTAAATAAGCGATTACATGTGATAATTTATTTAACAAATATATTGATTTTGTTGAAATATAATAGAAGTGAACTTAGCTGATTTGGATGTACTTCAATTTAGTACAAAATGAAATTTAAAATGTCTTATAGACAAGCGTTATACTTATTATTGTTATGATTAAAAATCATTTGTATTTCAGCGATGGATAGAAATAGATAGGTGCTGAGAATCAAAAAATATAAGTTTTTTTTCATAATAATATAAAGTCTAAATAATCATATCTAATTGGTTTCTTTTTTTCTTTCTTCAAAATTAAGTACATTTGGTTCTTCTAAATAATCCCTAAAAGAATAGGTCATTACTTTAGACTAAAACTTAAAATAAAATGGCAGTATATCCTAAATTTGCAGTAATCGGTGGAGGTAGTTGGGCAACAGCAATTGCTAAAATGTTATGCGTAAATCTACCTGAAATAGCTTGGTACATGCGTAATGAAGAGGCTATCGAACATATAAAAACGTTGCATCATAACCCAAATTATTTAAGTTCGGTTGAGTTTAATATTGAAAAATTAAAACTAACTAGCGATATAAATGAAGCTGTTTCTTATGCCGATTATATCATTTTTGCCATTCCATCCGCTTTTTTAAATAACGAATTACAGAAATTGACATCTAGTCTAGAAGGTAAAGTCATCTTTTCAGCAATTAAAGGAATTGTACCTGAAACAAGTCTTATAGTTGGGGAACATTTTAATAAAACCTATCAAATTCCTTATGATAATATAGGTGTCATTACGGGGCCTTGCCATGCAGAAGAAGTTGCGCTAGAGCGCTTGTCGTACCTGACTATTGCTTGTGGAGACCCGAATAAAGCTAGAATGGTAGCCAAATGCTTATCTGGAAATTACATAAAAGCCAAAATTACCGATGATATTATTGGAACCGAATATGCCGCTATGCTTAAAAATATTTATGCCATTGCAGCCGGAATGGCACACGGATTAGGCTATGGCGATAATTTTCAATCGGTTTTAATGAGCAACAGCATTCGCGAAATGAAAAAATTTATCCGAAAAGTACATAAAATGAAACGAAACATTAATAATTCAGCTTACTTAGGGGATTTATTAGTTACTGGATATTCTGTTTTTTCTAGAAATCGAATGTTTGGTAACATGATTGGAAAAGGCTATACCGTCAAAGCCGCTCAAATGGAAATGAGCATGGTTGCAGAAGGTTATTATGCTACAAAAAGTGCCTACCAACTCAATCAAGAATACCAAGCACAAACGCCAATAATTGATGCTGTTTATAGTATTTTGTATGAAGGAAAAGAGGCTAAAAAAGTATTTAAAAAGCTAACTGATAGGTTAGACTAAGTTAAATAGTTTCTCACTTTATTTTCAAATTGCTATTCTAATGAATTAGAATTAATTGCTTAAAAATTACACCAATGAGAATTAACATTAATCATTTTAAAGCAATTATTTGCATTTCGATAATGTTTATCGTTTCCAATGCCTCAGCGCAAAATCCGCCTTTTTGGAAAGACATTCAAGCTTTCAAAAAACAAGATAGCATTGAAATGCCCACGCATTATAAAACGCTTTTTATAGGAAGTTCGTCCTTTACTTATTGGAAAACATTAGAAAAAGATTTGCCCGAATATGCACCATTGAATCGTGCTTTTGGGGGTTCTACACTATTAGATGTCATTCGGTATCGGGCAACTATTTTTGAAAAATATAAACCCGAAAACATCGTTATTTACTGTGGCGAAAACGACGTTGCTTCGTCAGATACCGTTACTGGAAAAGTAGTTTTTGACCGATTTAAAACACTCTACCAACACATCAGAATGAAGTTTCCAAAGATAAATGTTTACTACGTTTCCTTAAAGCCCAGCCCGCTTCGATGGAAAATGCGCGATAGAATGATTGCTGCCAACAATCAAATTGAGCAGTTTTGCAAAAAGCAAAAACACCTTCATTTTATCAGTATTTGGAATCTTATGCTTCAAAACGAAAGACCAATTGGCGCTATTTTCAAAAGCGACAGCTTGCACATGAACACCAAAGGATATAATATTTGGATTAAGGAAATGAGAAAGCGAATTAAGAAATAGCTTATTCATCTTCCTATTATCGTTTTGAGGATTTAAGGATTTCTGGATATTTGTAAGCTCGAAACTTTTCGATTAAACACCGAAATTCAAAATACAAAACAAACTTTAAATTAATCCCTAAAACCCCAATTTCCTAAACCGCGTTTATAGCAAGATTTTCTTATTTGTATTTACTTGGATTTCCCATTTTCCAAACTCTTTCTTTTGAATTCCACTTTAAAAATGGACCATCCAAACCATCTAAATAAATTATCTCATATATTTCGTCATTTATTTTAAAATAATCTGGTTGTAAATAATCAACCTTATTTTCAAAGCCTAACATTTCAAGAACTTTCCATTCATTATTATTTGGCAATCCATTTTTCTGTTTATAGGTCTGTACATTTTGAATTATATTTTCTCCACGTTTTATATCATAATATCTTGTAATTGTAAAAGGTAAATTTATCCAAATAAAAACTACTAAGATTATTACAGTTAAAAAGATAAAAATAGTTATAAGAATTTTTTTCATATTCCAATTTTTATACAGTCCCTTTTAAAGTTACCTTTAACTTATTTATTATTCTCCATCACATAGTTCAAAACCTTAGTCATCAAGTGCACGCGGTCTTTTCCGGTAACATTGTGTTTGTGCATTGGATAAGCAAAGAAATCGACTTGTTTTTGAGTTTCCACAAATTTTTTAATGAGCGAAAAGTTGTTTTGCATCACGACCACATCATCACTTGTGCCGTGAATAAGTAGCAATTTGCCTTTTAGGTCTTTTACATAATTTAAGGTGCTGGCTTCTTCAAATCCTTTAGGGTTTTCGGCAGGGGTGTCCATATAACGTTCGCCATACATGATTTCATAATATTTCCAATCGGTTACTGGTCCGCCAGCAACACCAACTTTAAACACATCGGGTTTGCGCAACATGATGGAAGTGGTCATGAATCCTCCAAAACTCCATCCGTGAAGCGCCAATCGATTGCTGTCCACAAAAGGCAAAGTTTTTAGATAGTCCACGCCTTTCATTTGGTCGTCGATTTCATTCACGCCTAATCGACCATGAATCACACTTTCAAAAGCAAATCCTCGATTGTCGGAACCCCGATTGTCCACCGTAAAGACCAAATAACCTTGTTCTGCCATCCAATACATCCAAAGGCTTGCGCCATCAAGATAGGAATTGGTAATCATTTGTGCATGTGGTCCACCATAAACATAGACCAAAACAGGATATTTTTTTGAGGCGTCAAAGTTGCTGGGTTTAATAAGTCTCGTGTACAAATCTGTGGTGCCATCAGCAGCTTTAATGGTTTTTATCTCTGCAGTTCCCATTTCGTAGCCGTCATATTTATTGGTGCTTTCTTGAAGCACTTTAGCATTTAAATTTTTGTCATACAACAATGATTTGTATGTTGTAGCATGATTGGTATATTCATCAAAAAACCAATTGCCATCGGTGCTTGCCGCAAAAGTATGAACGCCTGGGTCTTTGCCTATCAGGGTTTGTTTGCCTTTTAAATCTACTTTATAAGCTAACATGTTGGTTGGATTTTCGCCCGTTGACGAAAAGTAAATTTCACTTCCAGAAGGATTGCTTCCTAGAATATCTCTCACTGGAAAAGCGTTATTGGTCAACTGTTTGATCAATTTGCCTTCAATCGTATAGTAGTACAAATTGTTGAACCCGCTTTTTTCGCTTATCCAAACAAAGTTATTCGATTGGTTGTTCGGAAAATAAGCAGCATGCTCTGGCTCTACCCAATTTGGGTTTTTCTCATTAAGCAGCTTACGAACAAAAGCCCCTGTTTGTGCATCATAAAGATTTAAAGACATGTCGTTTTGCCCTCTGTTTAGCTCGGCAATAACCACCTGTTTTTCGTCTGGTGTCCAAGAAAGATTGGTTAAATAATCGTCGGGATTGCCTTTTGGCGTAATGAAAACCGTTTGGTTGGTTGCTAGATTATAAATGCCTACACGAGGTTTTTCGCTTTTTTGTCCCGTCATTGGATATTTGATATTCTCTAATTTGCCTGGCGTTTCCGTAATATCCAGCAAGGGATAATCGGCTACTTCGGATTGGTTTTTTTGATAGAAAGCAATACAATTGGCTTTTGGCGACCAAAAGATGCCCCCTTTTATACCGAATTCATTTCTAGCAATAAATTGTCCTGAAACTATATTGGGGTTCGTTTCATTAGTGATGGTTACTCTTTCCGATTTGTTTTTTAACAAATAAAGGTTGTTTCCTTCTGTAAAAGCAAGGTGCTCTTTGGTAGCATCAAAGGTTGGGTTTTCTGCTTTTTCGGGCAATTCAAACAACAATATTCCTGTTTTTGTAGCGGTGTTGTATTGATAGTGTTTGCTGCCACTGCCTATTTTAAAAGTGTTGGCACTCGTCCACTCCAATCCGAAAAACGTTTTCAAATCGGCACCAATGGCTTTGTTGAGCTCCAAGAGCGACAATAGTTCGGTGGTTTTGGTGTCTTTAGTATTGGCGGTCATTAATTTTTTACCCGAATCGGCAATATAGGTATAGCGCGTTGTATTCGGAATCCATTGAAAAGCGGTCAGTCTATCGGCTCTAAATAGTTTGTTTTGTTGCATTACGGCATCGTCTAAACTTAGTTTTTTCAATTGCCCAAAAGAAGAAGTTGCTACAAAACAACTCAAAAGAAGTATCAGAAATTTGTTCATGTTTCCCTATTTTTATAAGTGAAACAAATATAAAAAAAGTTTTCGGTTTACAAGGGAAAGGTTGTTGGTTATCAGTTGTCGGTTGTCGGTTGTCGGTTGTCTGTGATAGTAAAAACTACTATGACGGTCTGTTACTAATTGTTTATTTTTGTCTGGCTGACGAAGGAGAACCCAAGCGATAGCGAACTGGCGAAGCATTTCATAAACCTTTTTTTGATTTTAGATTGCTGAATAACGATTGAAGATTTTTGATTTTCTAAACCTCATAAACCTTCATAACCCTTCTCACTCCTACTTCTGCAACCGACAACCGATAACCAACAACCGACAACCAAATTACTCTTTCACAAACTTGCTCACCCATTGCTCCTCGCCGGAAAAGGCGGTTAAAATGTACAAACCATTGGCTAATGCGGCAACATTTACTTGCGAAGTTGGGGCGGTTTGGGTTAAGACTATTTTACCCATAAGGTCGGTGATGACTATTTTCTCGAAAGGCGTTTGGTGGTTGTTTTGCACGGTGAGTAGGGATTTGGCTGGGTTAGGAAACACCACTATTACCTCTTTTACAAATCCAGTGGTGGACAACTCTGACCCTAGTTTTACAACCCAAGCATCACTATCACCATGATTACCTGTTATATCACCATTATCGGAATAAGTATATCCCGCCACGATAAAACCCCCATCGGGCGTAGGTTGGATGCTGTTAGCATAATCACTACTTGTTCCTCCCAAGGCATTTTGCCATTGCACGCTGCCTGTGCTATTGAGTTTGACTACCCAAGCATCATAACTTCCATGATTTCCGGTGACATCGCCATCGATAGAATATGTATATCCCGCAATAATGTAGCCCCCATCGGGAGTAAGTTGAATACTTTTAGCTTCTTCATTATATGTCCCGCCAATGTTTTTTTGCCATTGTAGACTGCCCGTACTGCTGAGTTTTACTACCCAAAAATCACTAAAGCCATGATTTCCTGTAACATCACCATCTATAGAAGCGGTATATCCCGCCATGATGTAGCCCCCATCAGGAGTGGGTTGAATACTATTTGCTTGATCATCACTTGTTCCTCCCAAAGCTTTTTGCCATTGCAAGCTTCCCGTGCTGCTGAGTTTCACTACCCATGCATCTTGTGCTCCATGATTTCCGGCAACATCATCATTGTTAGAAAAGGTAAAGCCCGCTAAGATGTAGCCACCATCATTAGTGTTTTTAATGCTTAGAGCTTCATCAGTAGTTATTCCTCCCAAAGCTTTTTGCCATTGCAAGCTTCCCGTGCTGCTGAGTTTCACTACCCATGCATCCTGTGCTCCATGATTTCCGGTAACATCTCCATCGTTAGATAAAGTATATCCCGCCATGATGTAGCCCCCATCGGTAGTTAATTGAATGCTATTTGCATAATCATCAGCTGTGCCTCCCAAAGCTTTTTGCCATTGGAGCGAACCAATACTGCTGATTTTAATTACCCAAGCATCATAATTGCCATGACTTCCTGTCAAATCACCATCGATAGAATTGGTGAATCCTGCAATGATATAGCCTCCATCTGTAGTAATTTGTATGCTTGATGCCCAATCAACACCTGCTCCTCCTAAGCATTTTTGCCATTGCAAACTACCTGTGTTGCTGAGTTTCACTACCCATACATCATTTTGCCCATGATTTCCTGTAACATCACCATATGTAGATTGAGTATAACCCGCCATGATGCAGCCCCCATCGGTAGTGGGTTGAATGCTGTTAGCCCATTCATAATTTGTTCCTCCCAAACATTTCTGCCATTGTATTGCTGGGGCTTGTTGTGCCAAAGATAGTGTGCCGATAAGGCAAAGGGTTAGAAGGATAATTGTTTTTTTCATGGGGTTGGTTGTTATAGTATTAGATTGATTGTCAAACTTAAGAATTTAAAGGATATGATTTTCAAAAGTTTAAAATAAATTTTTCTGGGTATTAAAATGGGTATAATATAAAAATGACTGTCTTTACAAATACCAAAAGAAAAACTTGCCACAGATTTGAGGATTTTCACCCATTAATTGCTCTCGTTATGTGATACTTCCTTCGTCAGCATGACAAACGAAACACTTTGACAATAGTAACAAATCGTCTATTGTTTAAAATAAAATCCGTGCATATCGATTGAAATCCGTGTTATCGGTGGGCTATTCCTATTCCCATTGAAATTGAAATTGAAATTGAAATTGCCATTGCCATTGCCATTGCAATCAATCGGTTTAGGAAAAAACTTCTTTCAGAATGTCCAAGGATTTGGGACGTCTAAAACCATCGAGGTGAAAACTGTAGTAATCCATCATGATTTTTAAAAGCAATTGGCGTTCCACGACATGAAAGGTTTTGGCTTGGTCGTCAAATTTTAGATGCAATAGTTTTTTGAGCAACTTGGTTTCGTGGGCGGTCAATGTGCTGATGGCTTGAAAGGGCGAAAAAACGCCTTCGGTCATTTCAAAAAAAGCGGCATCACTCTGGGAAACATCGGGGTAAAAACCAAAAAACTTGGTGCACTCTAACAATAAGATGAGGTGAAAATTGGCTATTTCGTTATGGTTGTCGAGCCACAAGAGGGCAGCTTCTAAAAACAAAAATAGGGCTTCGTTTTTTTCTTCTTCTTGTATGGAGTGGTGCAGTATTTCGGAAAGAAACAACACCAACGTACTTTTTATAATATTGGTCGGGATGGAATGATAGGGCGTGGCAATTTTTATTTCTTTGAACGATTCTAATGTGCCTTTGTTTTTGTGAACGGCTTCGATTTCTAATAGTGTCAGCGGTTGAAAATAGGCTATTTTTTGACTGACTTTTCGAGAGGAAAAAGCATCACGCACAAAATAAGACTTTAAACCATCCGAAAGGGTAAAGCATTTTACAATCAGGCTTTTCTCTTGGTATTTGAGCGTTGAAATGACAATAGCTTTGGTTTTGACTAACACTTTTATTAATGATTTAAGATTTTTGAATGCCGATTTTTGACCCGAGAGCTTTGCTCGAACTGGCGAAGCATTTCAGATTTAAGAAGAGAGTATGGGATTTAACTTGTTGAAAATGGCACACGGATAACGCTGATTGAACGGATTATTACTGATTAATATTTAATTTGGGTTCGATACAAGTAATTTGAAAGCAACTATTTTAAACTTATTTCTTTGTGTATTTTACTTCGTCCATTCGCAAAAGCTCGGATGTGGTAAAGCTTAAATTATTTCACAGAGTTTCTCAAAATTCCACAAAGTTTCACAAAGCATAAAATTAAAATCATAAACATAAAAGCAGTTAGTTTATTCTTCACATCAAACTAACATTATATTAGAAAATCCGTTTGGATTCGTTTCAATCCGTGAACTCAGTGTGCTATTATTTTATACTAACACTACATCTGCAATCAAAAATCAAAAATCAAAAATCAGCAATCTACAATCAACAATCATTGCGTCTTTATCGAATAATCATCACTTTGGAAACTTTGGTTTCAATACCGTCTTGTGCCGAAATAAAAATCATGTACACGCCCGAAGCTACTTTGTATTTGCCAAAAGCAGTGGTATCCCATTCTATAGACCCACCTTCTGATATGACTTCGAAAACCAAATTGCCTTCAATGTCTGTGATTTTTACATTGGCTTTATCTAATAATCCCGTAATTTTTACAGTGCCTTCAAATTCGGGACGCACCGGATTTGGATAAACCACTACGTTGTTTAAATTATCACTCGCTTTTACAGAAGTCCCTTTAAACGAAACCATTCCGTTGACCGTGGCAAAAAACACTTCGCCTGTTGCGGGGTCTATATCCACATCGTTCACGTTGTTGCTCGGCAAAGGCGAATTGGAACTGGTGAAATGATAAATGGTTTGCTGCCCGTTCGACGAAACATAAAACACCCCTGCATCGGCAGTTGAAATCCACTTGTTGTTGGAGCCATCAACCACAATATCGGTAATTACTTGTTGGTATAAAAGCTCTTGCGCCACGCCTTCTTCTAAAATAATTATCGGATAGGTTTTCAGCACATCGTTACCTAAAACAGCATCAACGCTCGACAAGATACGCAAGCCTTGACGCGTGCCAATCCAAAGTTGATTCCGATTGTCAACAGCCGCCACTTGTATCGCCGACGAAGGAAGATTGCCATCGGTATCGTCCATGATTTTCTTGAGTTTGTTGTAGGTTTCGTTAAAAGCGATTAGCCCACTGCCCATGTTGCACATCCATTTGGTGCCGTTTTTGTCTATTGCCATCCTTCCAAAAGGCGAATAGCCCGTTAAAACCGTTGACACATCATAGGATTGCCAAGTACCATTGGCTTTCAACACTTTTAACGCTTTGGTTACCAATCCGTCAGTCATCCATAAATTGCCTGCTTTATCGTAGGCGCTTTGTTCAATTCGAATATTAACATCGGGTGGGTCGGTTGCAAAAACAGGTTCTAGTGCACTATTGGTTTTTATATATCGAGTTGTTAACACGTTGTTGTCGAACTTTAATAAACCCGAAAAATAGGAACTCACAAAGATTTGATTTTCGTTATTTGGATTCACGGTAACCCGCACCAGATTACTTGCACCATCTACTTCGCTAAACGGAATCGTGAGCCAACCCGTTTTGGAGTTGTATTTGCTCAATCCATAATATTGCAACGGACTCGGGTCGTAATACTGGGAGTAGCCTCCATAGACCATCCAAAGATTAGAAGAAGAAGCATTAATACCAAAAATATTATTCCGAATTGGACCACTTGGACTGATGAACGAAAAATTAGTCGTATTGGAACTGGTAGTAATGATGCCATTTGCAGTTGTGCCCAAGTACAGCGTTGAACCCAATAGTGTCGCACATGAAAAAGTAACCGTTTCCGTCGTAATTTGATAATTATTAACTTGTGTTTCGAGGGCTAATTGTTGGTTGTAACTGTAAACTGCTGTTGGAGTTGTTATCAATAAATGTTTTTCGTTGGCACGAATGTCAACTGCGGCAATAGAAAGTAATGGGCCAAAACTTGAAAAAGCAATCCCATCGGTGGACTTAGCGATTTGTCCCGTTGTTGCACTACTAAAAAGATAGGTGCCAAAAGACGTAATACCGTTGAAATTTCCAGCAACAACATCAATCCATTGGTTGGCATCGACAAGATTCGGATTGGTAAGCAACGCTTTTTTTATCCCTTGGGTTGCGGTAGCAGCATACAGATAGCCATTAAAAACAGTGGTTTGGTTGACAACAATGTCGGAAATGCCCGTTCCTATAAAATAGGTATCGCCAAATTGCAATGTGCTGAGATTGAATTGCACAATTCCAAAGTCGCAAGAAACATAAACTTTTCCATCAAACTCGGTAAAATGATTGATTTTCTTCACGTTTGGGGGCAATTGCTTTTGGATAATATCCACTACTTTTAGCATACTCCCATCGGATTCGTTGATGACAATCAGCAATCCATTTTCATAACCAATAAGGGTTTTGTTGACACTAGCACTGTGATAAATAGACGAAATCGTAAGACTTGAAAGGCCATCGATAGTGTTGGTTGTTTTTATAGATCCCGTTGTAGTGTTTTTAGAAAAGACCGCATTTTCAGAAGCAGCAAATAGCTTTGTTGTGGATTGGGAAACATCTTTAATCGTGTTGTAGGAAAAATAGCCTTTCCAAAGCGTGTTGGTTTGTGCAAAAGCAATTTGAATCGAAAAAAGAGAAAGGGTTAAAAAATATTTCATTTAAAAGCTATTATGAAGTCACAAATATAATACAAAACGAAATTATTTAGGTTTTAATATACAAAGCAAAAAAAAATGCCTTCCAAAATGGAAAGCATTTTTAGTTGTTTATAAAAATGGTTGGTTATACCACTCCTTGTGCTAGCATGGCATCAGCTACTTTTACGAATCCAGCAATGTTAGCTCCTTTTACGTAGTCCACATAACCCGATGCATCTGTACCATATTTTACACATGAAGCGTGAATTGCTAACATGATGTTTTTTAATCTTTCGTCTACTTCTTCAGAAGACCAGCTTAAACGCAAAGAGTTTTGAGACATTTCTAAACCTGAAGTTGCAACACCACCAGCATTTGATGCTTTACCTGGAGCAAATAAGATTTTTGCTTTTTGGAAAACCGTTACCGCTTCTGGAGTTGAAGGCATATTAGCACCTTCAGCTACACAGATACATCCGTTAGCAACAAGCGCTTTAGCTTCATCTTCGTTCAATTCGTTTTGAGTAGCACATGGTAATGCAACATCACATTTCACTTCCCATGGACGTTTTCCTGCTACGAATTTAGCGTTAGGATATTTAGTCAAATAATCACTAATTCTACCTCTTAATTCGTTTTTAATTTCCATTACATAAGCCAATTTCTCAGCTGTAATTCCGTCAGCATCGTAGATATATCCTGATGAGTCAGACATAGTAACTACTTTACCACCTAATTGTGTTGCTTTTTCAGCAGCATATTGCGCTACGTTTCCTGAACCAGAAACAACTACTGTTTTTCCGGTAAAACTGTCGCCTTTAGTTGCAAGCATACTTTGTGCAAAATACACATCGCCATATCCAGTAGCTTCAGGACGAATTAATGATCCTCCAAAAGAAATTCCTTTTCCAGTTAAAACTCCTGTAAATTCATTTCTTAATCTTTTGTATTGACCAAACATATACCCTACTTCTCTTCCGCCTACTCCGATATCTCCAGCAGGAACGTCAGTGTCAGCACCAATATGTTTAGACAATTCCGTCATAAATGCTTGACAAAAACGCATTACTTCATTATCTGATTTTCCTTTTGGGTCAAAATCAGCACCCCCTTTTCCACCACCCATTGGCAATGTAGTTAAGCTGTTTTTGAACGTTTGTTCGAAAGCTAAGAATTTTAAGATACTTAAGTTAACCGATGGATGAAAACGAATTCCTCCTTTGTATGGTCCGATAGCTGAATTCATTTGAATACGATAGCCTCTGTTCACTTGCGTGTTTCCAGCATCATCGGTCCAAACTACACGGAACATAATAATACGATCTGATTCTACCATTCTTTCCAAAAGCATTTTGTTTTGGTATTTTTTATTTTCTTCAATAAACGGAATTACTGTTTCAGCAACTTCGTGAACAGCCTGCATGAATTCAGGCTCATTAGGATTTTTTTTTGCAACTGCTTCTACAAAAGATTGAATACTTTGTGACATGATTATTAGATTAATAACGTTTTAAGAAAACGTTTTCGTTGATTGGACAAATATACATAATTATTAAAATACTGACGTATATTTTTAAAATTCTCAATAGAATTATCTTTTTATTAAATAATCTCAATAAAACCAAGAATAAATTAAAGGGTTTAAACCAAATCATTACTATTTTCTTATATAAATAAGAATTTTTTAATTTTATTTAATTTATAAACACTATTTTATACATTTGTAACGATTTGAAATCACAACAAGTAATGCGCAAACAACTACTCCTTTCCGTGTTTTTTATATTTGGTTTTGCCAACTGCCTCATTGCACAACGTGGTTTTTCTAGTGAAATCGGTGTTATAGCTGGTCCCGTATCTTTTCAATCCGACTATGGCGAACGTAGCGAATTAGGTGCTTATATGGGCAATACTGGTTTTGGAATTGGGTTTATTCATTACGTCAATCTTTCTTATATTGGCTATAATCATTATAAACCAGAAACTTATTTTGATGAACATTTTAAATTAAGAACTGAAATATCCTATACAAAATCTAAATTTCAGCATTACGGCCGATGGGTTGATAACAGCAGTAATTCACTAGGAGTACAACAACTAAGAGCTATGCGAGGTGAAACGGAGATTATTAATGTGGGGTTGCAGTTGGAATATTATTTAACCAACGTTCATTATTTTGAAAATACAACTGGAAGCTACAATCCTTATTTTAGTGTTGGGGCACATTGTAGTTTTTATAACCCAAAAGCTTATTCATTGCTAGGCCCTTTAGATAATTCTATTACTACTTTGCCAAAATATATTGGAGCTACCGCTAACAGTTCGGGTAGCGTTATGTCAATTGTTGGAAGTGTGGGTACGCGTTATAAATTAGATCCGTTGTCGGATTTGATTTTTGAAGTAAAAATGCAATACTACTTTTCGGATTGGGTGGATGGACTAAGACCCGATCCTACTATTTATACTGAAAACAAAGCCAACGACTGGTTGGTATGGTTGAATGTGGGTTATATTTATTATTTGGATCAATAAAAAAACCGCAAAGTATTAGAAAATAGATTGCGGTTTTATAGTTCTACTTGGATTATTATTCCAACGCTTGTTTTAAGTCTTCGATTAAATCATCGGCATCTTCTACACCAACACTCAATCGAACTAAATCGTCTGATATGCCAATTGCCTTTCTTTTGTCTTCTGGGATGGAAGCGTGTGTCATTAAAGCTGGATGATTGGCCAATGATTCTACACCGCCTAAAGATTCTGCTAAAGTGAAAACGCTTAGCTTTTCTAAAAACGAAATCGCATCTTCTTTTTTACTTGATGCAAAAGTAAAAGAGACCATTCCACCAAAACCTTTCATCTGTTTTTTAGCTATTTCATGATGCGGATGACTCGCTAATCCTGGATAATAAACTGTTTTTATTTTGGGATGATTGCTTAAAAATTCGACTACTTTTGCCCCATTTTCGCAATGTCTTTGCACACGCAAATGCAATGTTTTGATGCCTCTTAAAACCAAAAAACTATCCATTGGCCCTAGCGTAGCACCCGTTGCAAATTGTTGAAAGTGTAATTGATCGCCTAATGCGGTATCGTTTACAATCAATGCACCCGCTATAACATCAGAATGTCCACCTAAATATTTGGTTGCTGAGTGCATGACAATATCAGCACCTAAATCCAAAGGTTTTTGAAGATAAGGCGTTGCAAAGGTATTGTCCACTGCAAAAAGGATGTTTCTTGCTTTGGTAATTTTAGCAATGGCTTCAATATCGGCAAGTTTCATTAATGGATTTGTAGGTGTTTCTACCCAAACCAATTTTGTGTTTTCGTTCAATAAGGCTTGGAATTTATCCAAATCGTTCATGTCTACAAAGTGGAATTTTATGCCTGAATTGGCGTATATTCTAGTAAACATTCGATACGTTCCACCATATAAATCGTCCATAGCAATGATTTCGTCTCCTGCTTTGAACGAGCGCAACAAACAATCAGTAGCTGCCAAGCCTGACGAAAAAGCCAATCCTCGTGTTCCGTTTTCGATACTTGCTAGCGCATTTTCTAAGGCCGTACGCGTTGGATTTGCAGCTCTACTGTATTCGAAATCTGGGTTTATGGGTTGCCCTGGGCTGGTTTGAACGAAAGTGGATGTTTGATATACGGGAGGCATTACCGCTCCTGTGCTGGGATCATGATGCTGTCCACCGTGAATTACTTTGGTATTGAATTTCATTTGTCTGTGTTTTTTTGGCAAAGATAAGAAGTAAATTTATGGAACAAAACCACAAAAATTTGAATTTACACAAATAGCGTATAAACCGCCAAAATTAGCGTGGCTAAAACTACGCCACGCGCCATTAGTTCTTTTTTGAAATACAGCAATAAAAAGAAAATGATGATGTTTAAAATCGTGCCGAGCGTGATTAGTTTTCCTAAATTACCTCCTGCTTTTACGAGTGCTATGCCGTTTATAAAAGAGTAAGGTGTAAAAAGGGCTATAAAAAGCGCACATCCTAAAAGCGAGGCTAGAATGCCAATGATTAATCCGTAAACTATTTCTATTTTGTTCATATAAAAGGTTTTAATCTATTTGTTTTCAAAGTTCCAAGTGTTCAATTGCTGAATGGCGTGGTGTGCGGTCAAATCGAACTGTACTGGCACCAAAGAAACATAGCCGTGTGCCAAAGCCCATTCGTCGGTGTCTTCGCCTTTGTCGTTGTTGACAAATTCGCCTGTTAGCCAATAATAATCTTTGCCTTGAGGGGTTTTTCGTTTGTCAAATTTTTCCATCCAAATGGCATTGGCTTGCCTACAAATTTTCACGCCCTTGATTTCGTTTTCTTTTAGTTTTGGGAAATTGACATTCAGAATTACGCCTTTTGGCAATCCGTTTTCTAAAACTTGCAACGCAATTTGCTTGATATAATTTTTGCCTGCATCAAAATCGGCATTCCAATCGTAATCCAATAACGAAAAACCAATGGCAGGAATGCCTTCAATACCTGCTTCGACCGCTGCACTCATGGTACCGGAATAAATCACATTTATAGAAGAATTCGACCCGTGATTGATACCCGAGACACACAAATCGGGTTTTCGGTGCAAGATTTCGTTTACGGCTAATTTTACACAATCTACTGGTGTTCCCGAACAACTGTACTCTAAAATTGTTGCGTTTTCGGCACTAATTTTATTCAAATACATAATGTTGTTTATCGTAATGGCGTGCCCCATTGCGCTTTGTGGCTTGTCGGGTGCTACTACTACAACTTCGCCAATTTCTTGCATCACAGCAACTAAGGCTCGAATGCCTGGAGCTGCAATTCCATCGTCATTTGTAACTAAAATTAACGGCCTCTTTTTCATTTGAAATTGGGATAATTTGTTAAATTAAATCACAAAAATAATCAATTTTAGAAGGAAGTTACTATTTTAGCACCTTTAACAAAAAATTATGTGACGGTTCTGCTTACTGGCACAGTTTTTATGTAATTTAGATTAAAAATTAGATGAATTCCATATTCCTATTTATGAAAAGAAATTATAAAATAATACTCGTTGTTTTAGCGCTTTCGCTATCGCTATTTGCGTTCAAAATAAATACCGAAAAATCGGGTGATCCTGAAAAAGACAAGCTTCTTTTGGAACTCTTAACTTTTGTTATTGATAAAGGTCATTTTGACCCGAAAGCCATTGATGATAGTTTTTCTAAAGCGGTTTACAAAGAATATATTGAAGCTTTAGATCCCTCTAAACGCTTTTTGTTGCAATCGGATATTGATGAATTTGCAAAATACGAAACGTTGATTGATGATGAAATCAGAGACAGAGACCTTACGTTTTTTGATTTGAGTTACAATCGGTTGATGCAACGCATGGAAGAAAGTAAAAAATATTACAAAGAAATTCTTTCCACTCCATTTGATTATAGTGTAAATGAGGATTTTAACGCTGATCCTGAAAAATTACCGTTTGCTAGAGATACTGATGAACTCAAAGACAGATGGCGCAAACAACTTAAATTGTCTACCTTATCGTCTTTAACCGAGCGGTTAAAAATTCAAGAGGATAAGAAAAACGGCGTAGTTGATGAAAACGACAAAAAACCTAAAAAAGAGGTTATCTCATTTGATGAAAAAATAGCTAAAAAAGCAGATGATGGCAAACCAAAAACGATGGAAGAACTCGAAGTGATTACTAGAGAAAGTACATTAAAATCATTAGACGATTATTTCAGTTTTGTGAAAGATTTTGATAGAGAAAATTGGTTTTCTGTATATGCTAACACTATTGCCGAAAGTTTTGACCCACACACTTCTTATTTTGCTCCAGAAGCCAAAGAAAAGTTTGATGCCAGCATGAGTGGCACCTTTTTCGGAATCGGTGCGCGTTTGCAAAAGAAAAACGATTATACCGAAATTACTGAATTGATTTCAGGAGGTCCAGCATGGAGAAATAGAGAATTAGAACCTGGCGATCTTGTTTTAAAAGTAGCACAAGGAAATAACGAGCCTGTTGATATTGTTGGGATGAAACTTGACGATGTGGTTAAAAAAATCAAAGGCCCTAAAGATACCGAAGTGCGATTAACAGTTAAAAAAGCTACTGACGGTTCTATAAAAGTGATTAAAATCATTCGTGATGAGGTAGAAATTGAAGAAACGTATGCGAAATCGAGTGTTGTTACAAAAGATGGTAAATTGTATGGCGTTATCTATTTGCCAAAATTCTATATTGATTTTGAAAATAAAGACAAACGAGACGCTGCAAAAGACATCACTATTGAAATAGACCGTTTAAAAAGTCAAGGTGTTGAAGGAATTGCTTTGGATTTGCGAGATAATGGTGGTGGTTCTTTGCGAACAGTAGTGGATATAGCTGGATTGTTTATAGAACAAGGCCCTGTAGTTCAGGTAAAATCGGCAGGTAAAAAGAAAGAAGTGTTGTCGGATACTGATAGTAGAATTCAGTGGGATGGCCCATTAGTAATCATGATCAATAATTTTTCGGCTTCGGCTTCAGAAATATTGGCGGCAGCTATTCAAGATTATAAAAGGGGTGTGATTATTGGAAGCAAACAATCGTATGGCAAAGGAACGGTTCAGAACGTGATTGATTTGAACCAATTTGTACGCAACAGTTCGGTTGGCGATATGGGTGCGTTAAAAACAACCACACAGAAATTTTATAGAATTGATGGTGGCTCGACTCAGCTTAAAGGTGTGAGTAGCGATGTTGAAATGCCAGACCGTTACTCGTATATCGAAATCGGAGAACGGGATAGTAAAAGTGCGATGCCGTGGGACAAAATTGACCCAGCGCAATACAATGTTTGGAACAAGCAAGCCAATTTTGATGTTGCTGTTGCTAATAGCAAAAAAAGACTTGCAGACAATCCACAATTTAAGTTGATTGATGAAAATGCCAAATGGTTGAGCAAAAGAAAAGATGAAAATGTGTATAGTTTGAATCTCAACAAGTTCAAAAAAGAACAAGAAAGTATGGAATTGCAAGCCAAAAAATTCAAAGCCATTTCGGATTATAAAAACAAATTGGTTTTTAATTCTTTGCCAAACGAAGTTGCATTAATGGAAAAAGATTCTGTGCTTAAAGAAAAAAGAGTGCGTTGGCACGAAAGCCTTTCAAATGATGCTTATGTAGAAGAAGCGCTTAATGTCCTTGGCGATTTGCAAGCTAAAAAAGGAAATAAAACACCCATAGATGCTAAAAACAAAAAAGGAAAATTAGTAGGTTCGTTGTAATTAATAGAACGTATTTTCAATAAAAAGAGGCTTAAAAAAACACTGTTTTTTAAGCCTCTTTTGGTTTGACACAATCCTATCCTGCGTGCTCAAGTCCGTTATTTCTCTTCGATTTGTAAAAAATGTCCTTGAAGCAAAATCAAATCTTAATTTTTTTATTCAACATGTAAAGGGGCTCAGCCCTTATTATACTTTTCTTTTAAAAGTAATGTCGATTTATAAATTTTAAACGATATATAATACACTACATTTGAAGCCGATAGCTAATTTTATCTATTCCAACTTTCCTAAAGGATTATTTTTTTCAAAGTAATCTGTCCCTTCAAAAAATTTATATCCCATGAAAAGAATTATAACTAGTTCTTATCAGACATTGTATGTGCTGATAATTTTTTTAGGCTTTTATTCCAGTTCATTTGGACAATGTTTACCTAATCTTGGCACTTCGTCCAATTTTGTGCTTTTTACCACAACAGGAGCAATAGGAAATACTGGAACTTCAAAAATAACTGGTGATATTGGCACCAATGCAGGTGCTGTCACAGGTTTTAACGCTCCTTCTGTTGTGAATGGTTTTATTGCTATTGCAAATGGAGCTACTTCTCAAGCGTCATCAGATTTAATAGCCGCTTATAACCAATTGTATGCATTAACTCCTACCACCTTAAGTCACCCGCCAGCTTTTGGGACAGAAACACTAACTCCTGGTATATATGGTGTTGGAGGTGCTGGGTCTGTTGGTGGAATCCTTGTTTTAGATGGTCTTGGTAATTCGAATGCAGTTTTTGTTTTTAAAATTGGAGGCGCAATGACTGTTGGAGCAGCAAGCATCATCTCTTTAGTGAATGGCACAAAAGCCAGTAATGTATTTTGGATGGTTGATGGAGCTATTTCTATGGGAGCAGGCACTACAATGAGCGGAACTTTAATTGCGAATGGCGCAATCTCTATGGGAGACGGTGGTATTTTAAAAGGACGATTATTATCTACAACTGGAGCAATTGCTGTTTATAATGTGGTTTCTGATGTTCAAGGAATTGAAATTGCAGATGCTGTTGGAGGTACTGTTTCAACTAATCAAACCCTTTGTTCTGGATATTTCCCATCTGATTTGACTTTATCTGGTTTTTTAGGAAGTGTAACACAATGGGAAAAATCAACAGATACTACATTTACATCACCTGTAGCCATTTTTTCAATGACTTCTATTTTAGCGGGATCAACTATCGGAAATTTAACAAGCACCACTTATTTTAGAGCAAAAGTACAGAATACAAATTGTACAATTGCCTATTCTTCTTTTGTTACCGTTACTATTGGTGCCACAACAATTTGGAACGGAACTTCTTGGAGTAACGGTAATCCAACTACTAATTCAACAGCGATTATTTCAGGTAATTATAATTCTACAGAAAACCTTGTTGCTTGTAATTTAAGAGTAACTAATAATGCAGTTGTACTAATACCTTCTGGAACAACAATAACAATCAATGATGCTTTGATTGTAGATAATGGCAGTAGTTTTACACTTTCTAATAATGCAAATTTAATTCAAGGAGGGCTGTCAAACAACAATAGTGGTAGTATTAGTGTTTCTAGAAATAGTTCTTCTTTAATGCGATTGGATTACACCTTTTGGTCTTCGCCTGTTGCTGTTCAAAACCTATTGTCCTTTTCTCCATTAACTTTGCTAACACGGTTTTATAAATATAGTTCTTCTGCGAATATTTTTGAAAGTATTGCGCCAACAACTTCGACTTTTGAAACAGCAAAAGGATATTTAATACGGATGCCTAACAATCATTCTACATCTCCAACCATTTGGTCAAGTCAATTCCTAGGCATTCCTAATAATGGAAGTTATACCATCGATGTAATAAATAACACCTATAATGCCTTCGGAAATCCCTACCCTTCTACTTTAGATGCCGATACATTTATTTTAAATAATAATCTTGTTGAAGGTCTTTATTTTTGGAGAAAAACTAACAACACAGACAACTCCTCTTATGCTACTTATACTCTCGCAGGTGGAACTGCCAATCAAGGAGGACTAAGTGCTATTGAACCAAATGGGGTAATCCAAATAGGCCAAGGGTTTATTACAAAAACATCATCTAATCACATTTATTTTACAAATGCTATGCGTATAGCTAACAACAACAACCAATTTTTTAGAAATATTACTTTTGAAAAGCACCGTATATGGTTGAATCTATCAGGAGAAAATTTTGCTGCCAATCAACTTTTGATAAGCTACATGACAGGCGCTACTAATGGAATTGACCCAGGTATAGACGGAAGTTATATTAACGATAGTCCAATTGCATTGAATTCATATTTGAATAATGGGGAATACATTATTCAGGGTAGAGCATTGCCTTTTACTGATGCCGATGTTATACCGCTGACTTTTAAAACAACTATTACTGCCAATTACACTATTGCTATTGACCACTTAGACGGATTATTTTTGGGAAATCAAAACATTTTTATTCGTGATATTTTTACTGGAATTGTACATAATTTGAAACAAAGTGCATACTCGTTCACTACAACGACAGGTACTTTCAACAATAGATTTGAAATTGTTTTCACCAATTTATTAGAAAATACTACTTTTTCAAAAAACAATGTTCAAGTCTATTCAAACAATGGAGAAATAATAATCAACAGTGGCTTAGTGTTGATGGATAATCTAAAAACATATGATATTAGAGGTGCTTTAATTGATTTTAAAGACGCTATAAATGCTTCTGAAATAAGATTACCCAAAAGTAATGCTAAAGAGGTTGTATTATTAAAAATTACTACCATCGAAGGCGAGTTAGTTATTTTAAAAACGATTTTGTATTGATTTTATTAAAAGAATTAGTTTAAATTTTTTTATACGACAGAATATTAAAAAAGAAAATTGTTAGGTTTTTTTTATCTATGGGTATAGCATTAACAGTTGTATACACTAAAGATTATCCTGAAATTCAAACCAGAAAAAATTTCAAATCACGCTTTGATTTTAAAATGTAATTTGTAAAAATTAAAATAACTGTTTTCAAATATTAAATTAATCCTATTTTTAGACACTGAAAACAATTAAAGGAGTTCGTTAAAAATCGAAATATCATTCTTCTTGGTAGGTTTTTTTTATAAAATAGCAGGAATCATTTCCATATCATTCATTTTACAATATGACTTAGGCTGTTTCTTGAAAGGTTTTTTAAATATTAAAAGCATTTTATTATACTTTTGTATCCATTCTAAAAAAAATCAATTGACCTATATTCTCAACATAGAAACAGCAACTAAAAACTGCTCGGTTGCACTTGCAAAAGATGGTGTTACTATTGCCGTCAAAGAAATGGCGGAGCAAGGCTATTCCCATGCAGAATATTTACACGTTTATATTGAAGCTGTGCTCCAAGAAGCGGGTTTGACCTTTAAAGATTTAGCAGCAGTAGCCGTTAGTCAAGGCCCAGGTTCTTATACGGGTTTGCGAATTGGCATTTCAGCAGCCAAAGGGTTGTGCTTTTCGTTAGACATTCCGCTGCTTGCGATAGATACTTTAGCCGTTTTGGCTTTGCAAGCATCGGTTGGTGATGGACTTATTGTTCCAATGATTGATGCTCGAAGAATGGAAGTCTATAGTGCCGTTTTCAACGCTAATCATGAAAAAATCCGTAAAGTAGAAGCTGAAATCATTGATGAAAATTCTTTTTCAAATACCAACGAAACATTTTATTTGGTTGGTGATTGTCAAGAAAAAATCAAAACCGTTTTAACTAAAGACCATTTCGTTTTCTTACCGCATGTCGTTTTTCCATCGGCAAAAGAAATGAGTAGTTTGAGTTATGAAAAGTTCAAAAACAAGGATTTTGTTGATGTTGCTTATTTTGAACCGTATTATTTAAAAGACTTTTTGGTTACAAAATCCACCAAGTAAACCTACAAAGGCATGATACAAAAAAGTTTTACAGTTGCCGAAGCCCAACTCAAACTCGAATTTTATTGCGCCTATCAAGAGCGTTGCCATGAAGAAGTTTTTCAGAAATTGAAAAGCATGAACATGATTCCGCAAGCCATTGATTTGATTATAGTACATTTAATTGAACATAATTTTCTCAACGAAGAGCGCTTTGCATGTAGTTTTGCAAGAGGGAAACACCGCATTAAGTTATGGGGTAAAATCAGAATTGTAAACGAATTAAAGCTGCGTCATATCTCAAAATACAATATTGAAAAAGGACTAAAAGAAATCACTCCCGAAGACTATTTGATTACTTTTAATACCCTTGCCGAAAACCATTGGCAAGCTATGAGAGAAACCCATTTATTGAAAAAGCGTAAAAAGTTTTGTGATTTTTTACTACGAAAAGGTTTTGAAAGCAATTTGATTTATGATAAAGTAAAGGAGTTGGAGAAAGCTTCCGACTTAGATACTCAATAAAATACTCACTGCATTCCCGCCAAATCCAACGGCATTGATTAAAACTTTTTTTATTGGTTTTGTTTGCTGTTGCGACGTTACAAAAGGGACGCCGATAAATTGATTGTGCTGCATCATCAGAATAGCCATTTCTATGTTTAACATACCCGATGCACCAAAAGTATGACCGATTTTCCATTTGTTATTGGTCAAAAGTGGCAATGTTTTTCCAAATATTTTTTCAATGGCTTTGAATTCCGATAAATCACCTTTAATAGTGCCCGGTGCGTGCATCACTATGACATCAACATCTGACAAAGAAGTGTTTTGAAGTGCCATTTTCATTGATTTTTGAAAACAATCTGCTTCAGCAGAAATAGAAATATTATGTTCCAAAACTTCAGTAGCATATCCAATTCCTTCAATAAAAGCAAGTGCATTTTCTTTTTTACCCAATTCCAAACAGCAAACTGCGGCACCTTCGCCCAAAATCATTGTGTTTTGAGTTTTATTTAAATCAAAAGCTCTACAAGGAAACACTTGATTTTCTTTGACATAAATCTTCATGGCTTGCATTTGAGCAATCGTAAACGGAGTTAGAGGTGCTTCGCTTCCGCCAACGAGAAATTTATCAATCATTCCGGCTTGTAACCAAGCTACACCATTTAAAACCGCGTGCAAAGCCGTAGAACATGTAATGGAATGAGATATTTCTGGCCCATTGTTTTGCAAATCTTGGGCTACCCAAGAAGCAATATTTCCTAAAGTAGTCGTAGGCGATGCCAATGTTTGGGCTTTACCAGTGGCTAAATATTCTTGAAAATGCTTTTCGAACAATGCGGTTGCACCACGAGACGAACCGATATTAATTCCGAATGCATCTCCTGCTTGCCAACCGGCTTTTTTTGCGGCTTCTCGGGAAGCTTGAATAGCAAAAAGCACTGAATTATCTAATGATTTGTATTTGATTTCTTTGTTTTTCAATTCAGAAATCAATTGATTTGAATCCGAATCTAAAACGGCAGCGAGTGCTTTTTGATTATCAAATGATTTTTCTACAAAAAAATGTTCGTTGGTAAGATAATTTTCCCAAACGGATTTGGAATCATTCCCCAATGGAGAAATGGACGATATGGCGGTTATGGAGATTGTTTTCTGCAAAATTGGTATTCCGTTTTAAACTATTTCTAATGCATGTTCCACTACTTGATATACTTTCTTGAGTTGCAAGTCGGAAATAATATAGGGTGGCAAAATATATACAATGTTGCCAACAGGTCGCAAAATTACGCCGTTTTCTATAAAGAAATCATACAATTTATTACGAAAATCACCATAATAATCTTCTTGTGACTCTCTTTTGATTTCTAAAGCAAAAATGACACCTAAAACCCTTGTTGTACT
>CAIRNC010000132.1 GCA_903879875.1 uncultured Bacteroidota bacterium | reverse complement strand
TTTTGGTTGACTTGTTTGAGGTATTTCAAAAACCAAACACTAGACGAAAGCAGGAGTTTCAATACCAAATCAAAATTGTCTTTGATATCGATGTTTTTTCGTTGGCTGTAAATTACAAAATCGGTCAGCATATCGGTTTCGTGAAAACTGATGGTCACGCATACGTCGTCTTTAAACACAATTCCAACCGGAATGGTATGAAAAGGAAGTTTTACATCGTTGCTTTTTATAGGAATTCGTAGGATAATAAGTGTCCACCCGTTTTCGATTTCAATACGTGGGCGCTCATCGATATCTTCAATATCATTGTAGAATTCTTCTGGAATTTGAAGTTCTTCGAGTAGGTATTTTTTTTCGGCTTTTGTAGGACACTCTACGTTTATCCAGCAATTCGGAATCCATTCTTTGGTTTCAATTAAGCCGCTATTATTTTTATAAAAAGTTCTCATTTTAAAGTTCTAAAGGTGATATAGCCTCTAGAATTCAACTGGAGTACTATACTAATTTCAACATTTCCGAATAATAATCGTCCATCTTAAAGTTCGTTTTTTTTTAAGTGCTGCAAAAGTATTGTTATAATTTTAAAAACAAAGCCTATTTTGGATGTTTTGTGAATTATTTAAAAAAACATTTGGATTGTATTGACAATACGTTACTAATCTCATAAGAAAAACTTGCCGCTGTTTACACGGATTACTAAACTGGAGTTGGAGTACAATTTTTTAACCACATAGTTTTATTTTTTGCAAAACTGTTTTACGATTAAAGGCATTTCATTTTACATAGCTATGAGAAGCAAAGCGCCTTTTCTTTTTACTATTTAAACATAATTCTATGTGGTTTTAATTTTTAAATAAAATGCTTTTTTTGAAAGTATTTAAATTATTATATCGTAATATTGCAATATAAAAATAAAAACTATGGGAGCTTCAAAATCAGCCTCTTTTTCTACAGAACACAACGAAATGGCAACACTGTTTAAAGCTTTGTCACACCCAGCACGTATTGCTATTGTTGACTATTTGCTTTCTGTTGACAGTTGTATTTGTGGCGATATTGTTAACGAATTGCCATTAGCGCAACCTACCATTTCGCAACATTTAAAGGAACTGAAAAACGCAAATATTATCAAAGGAAATATTGAAGGAACGGCTATTTGCTATTGTATCAATCCCGAAATCATTCAAAAAATAGAAAACCATTTTAGCTCAATTACCCATCAATTAAAAAATAAATGTTGCTAAAAAAATTGAGATTAAATACTAATTTTAAACCACATAGAATTATAAAATTTTATGTTACAAAACTTTTTAAAGGCATTTCATTTTACATAGCTATGATAAGCAAAGCGCCTTTAACTTGAAATTTTAAAATAATGCTATATGGTTTAATTAAATAAAAATCAAGTTCTAAATAAATATAAAAAGTTATGAAACTATCTGAAATTAAAACCGAATTAAAAACACTGAACTCCATTTCGTTTCAATTGCCCAATGGCGATGTAGTGCCACAACATTTTCACGTTACCGAAGTAGGCAAAGTCAGTAAACATTTTATTGATTGTGGAGGTACTGTTCGAACAGAAGAAGTAGTTAATTTTCAATTATGGGAAGCCAACGATTATGACCATCGTTTGCACCCAGAAAAATTGCTTTCAATAATTACACTTTCTGAAAAAACGCTTCAAATTCCCGATTTAGAAATCGAAGTGGAGTATCAAATGAAGGAAACCATTGGAAAATTTGATTTGAATTTTGACGGCACTACTTTTCAATTGACGTCGAAATTAACGGACTGTTTGGCAAAAGACAAATGTGGCATTCCTGCTGAAAAATTAAAAGTAAAAATGGGTGAATGGAAAGAAAAAACAAGTTGTTGCACACCAAATTCAAGTTGCTGCTAATACTAATTCCATTTACAAAAAAATATAAATATGACATTTGCAAAATCAAAACTGTTTACTGAAATAGAAAAAACTATTGTGGCGTTGGACTTTTCCACCATTTCAATAGCACGTAAAAACCAATTGCAACCGCTTCTTGATTTCATTCAATCCAAAGTAGCAAGCAATCAAGACATCAGGCTGAATTTAATATGCACCCATAATTCTAGAAGAAGTCATTTGTCTCAAATTTGGGCACAAACAGCCGCTAATTATTACCAAATTAAAAATGTTTATTGTTATTCTGGTGGTACCGAAGCAACGGGTATGTTTCCGATGGTGGCTAAAACATTAATTAATCAAGGGTTTGAAATTAGTACAATTGCAGAAGGAGACAATCCTATTTATGCCATTAAATTTTCAGAAAACGAAGCTCCTATAATTGGATTTTCTAAAAAATATGATGCTGCATTCAATCCACAAAATGAATTTGCAGCCATAATGACTTGTACGCATGCTGACGGAGCTTGTCCTTATATTGCAGGAGCTGAAAAGCGAATTTCACTTCCGTTTGAAGATCCAAAAGCCTTTGACAACACACCACAACAAGCCGAAAAATACACAGAGCGAAGTTTGCAAATTGCAACCGAGCTATGCTATATCTTTTCACAAATAAAAAAATAAACGATGTCAGCTAATCAATGTGCACCAGTAGTAAAACGAAAAAAATTGGGTTTTTTAGATCGATTTTTAACGCTTTGGATATTTCTAGCCATGGCCATTGGCGTTGCTATAGGCTATTTTATTCCATCTAGTAGTGGATTTATTAATTCTTTTTCAAGCGGAACTACTAACATTCCTCTAGCAATTGGGTTGATTTTGATGATGTATCCACCATTGGCAAAAGTAAAATACGAACAAATGGGCGAAGTTTTCAAAAATACAAAAGTTTTAGGCGCTTCCCTTATTCTAAATTGGATTGTTGGCCCAATACTAATGTTTGCCTTGGCATTATTACTTTTAAATGGTTATCCTGAATATATGATTGGGGTTATTTTAATCGGATTGGCTCGTTGTATTGCAATGGTTGTTGTTTGGAATGATTTAGCCGATGGAAATCGGGAATATGCCGCTGGATTGATAGCCTTAAACAGTATTTTTCAAGTGTTGCTTTATAGCGTTTATGCCTATATTTTTATCACCATCTTACCACCTTATTTTGGTTATACTGGTTTTGTAGTGGATATCAGTATTGGTCAAATTGCTGAAAGTGTGGGCATTTATTTAGGTATTCCTTTCCTTTTAGGAATTATCAGCAGGTATGGACTCATCACGCTTAAAGGTGCCACATGGTTTGAAAAAAAATATGTTCCGATGATATCTCCTATAACACTGATTGCATTATTGTTTACAATTGTATTAATGTTTAGCCTTAAAGGCGAATTGATAATTCAAATTCCAATGGATGTTTTGCGAATAGCCCTTCCACTTGTAATTTATTTTGCAATTATGTTTGTCGTAAGCTTCTTTATTGGCAACTATTTTCGTGCGGATTATTCCAAAGCAACAGCCGTAGCTTTTACGGCAACAGGAAACAATTTCGAATTGGCCATTGCAGTATCTATTGGTGTTTTTGGTATAAACAGTGGACAAGCATTTGCTGGTGTCATTGGTCCATTAGTAGAAGTTCCTGCATTAATCGCTTTAGTGAATGTGGCTTTTTGGTTCCAAAAAAAAATGTATACTAAAATAGAATAACCCTAAATTTTAAGATTTAGTATAGCC
>CAIRNC010000131.1 GCA_903879875.1 uncultured Bacteroidota bacterium | reverse complement strand
CATACTGTTTTTCTACTTCCGCCTGTACTTCTCTTGCAAATCCACCTGCTCCTATTATTACTAAATTTTTCATTTTATTTGATTGAATATCCTCCGTCTACAGTCATTAAACTTCCCGTTGTCCATTGTGATGCATCGGACATCAAATAAATTGATGCATTTGCAATATCTTCTGGCTTTCCAAATCTTCCCATCGGATAATTATTTAAATGTTTCTTTATAGCATCTGTATCAATACCGCTATTTTCTAAAATTTTTGTTTCAATAAATCCAGGTAAAATAGCATTAACTCTTATGTTTTTTGGCGCTAATTCCAAAGCTAAAGCTTTAGTAAATGAGTTTACTGCTCCTTTAGAAGCAGAATATAAAGAATTTCCTAAGTTAACATAATTGGAAGCTACAGAAGAAATAAAGCAAATTGAACCACCTTTTCGAATTTTCTTTTTACTTAAAATTTTCTGAATAAGAATTACTGAAGAGATAAAATTTACATCAAAAACTTCCTGAATTTGAGATTTTTTTATAAAAGAAACAGGAACTGTTTTTACAATTCCTGCATTGAAAACAACTCCGTCCAAAACTGGTAGTTGCTCTACCAATTTATCTAAATCATCATCAATAAGTAAATCAGCCAAAATAAATTTGTTTTCTTGATTTACTTTTAACTCTTCTAACGTTGCTTCTAAACGAGATATGTCTCGGCCTGTAACAATTATATTGGCTCCCATATTTGAACAACCAATAGCTATTGCTTTGCCAATGCCTGCAGAAGAACCTGTTACGAATATTATTTTATTATTTAAATTAAAAGGATTTTGAATCATTTAATTATATGTTACAAACTTTAGAAAATATTTATCTTGCAGTATATCCGCCATCAACAATCAAATTTTGACCTGTAATCCATTTTGAGGCATCAGATAACAAAAAAATTGATGCATTTGCTACGTCTAAAGGATCACCTAAACCCAATGGAAAACCTTCTTTCCTTTTATCTTTTTCCTCTGTTGGTATTGACTCAAGATATTTAACCATCATGGGAGTTAAAATTGTACCTGGAGAAATACAATTTACATTAATGTTTTTATTTGCTAATTCTAAAGCCATAGATTTTGCTCCTGCAACCAATGCTCCTTTTGATGCTGCATAAGCGACTACACCAGATCTGCCTATTACAGCTGTAATTGATGAGATAAAAACAAAGCTAGCTTTTTCAGAAATATATTTCTTTTTAGACACAATCTTGGCTAATTCAAAACCACTGATTGCATTTACTTTAAAAATATTTTCATAATCTGAATCTTTCATAGCGCTTATTGGAAGCGTCTTTTCAATACCTGCTGCATGAATAAAACCATGAATTTTTCCTAATTTAGATACTGCATCTTCGATAATACCAGACAAATCTTTGAGATTATCTGATAAGTCAATACTATAAATTAGAAAATTTTCTTTTATAGTTTCTTCTGATAGTTCACAAATTTCATTTTGAACTTCATTTAATCTTTCAGTATCTCTACCAATTAATATTATTTTAGCTCCCATCCGAGCACATTCCAAAGCACATATCTTGCCAATTCCTGAAGATGCACCTGTAATTACAATTACTTTATTTAAAAGACTAAATCTATTCATACAATTTTATACTTCAATTAAATCCGGACAAATTATATTTTCAGTTTCAAAGTAGGCTGTTGCCCATGATAACCCTCCACCAAACCCACAAGCTATAAGTTTAAGGTTTTTAGATTTTAGTTGACTATTCAATTTGGTTACCATTGTTAAAGGTATTGAAGAACAAGATGTGTTTCCAAAATTCTCATAAGATGTTGGAACTCTAGTTTCGTCAAATTTCAGTTTATTACTAACTTTATCAACAATTAGTTTATTTGCTTGATGCAATAATAGGAAATCAATATCTTCATTTTCAATAGCATTCTTTTCCATTAATTTTGAAATACTTTTAGGAACAGTTGTAATTGTAAATGTAAAAACAGCAGCGCCATCCATGATGTATTGCAGTTTATTTCTAATAACACCTGGCTCAACTTCAATTGTATTTAATGATTCCAAGGTTGTTTGGTTTCTAAAACCACCATCCGGAATATTTATAGCTTCAAACTTTGAACCATCTGTTCCCGTATGTAATTTTATACCAATATTGTTATCTGCAAACTCTAATGCTGTAGCCGATCCTGCATCTCCAAAAAGTGGATACGTGCTTTTATCTTTGGTAGATTTTGTTTTTGTGGTAGTTTCACCAACTAAAAGTAATCCTTTTTTAAAATCTCCAGTGGCAAGTAATGACCCCATAATTGAAAGACCGTAGACCCAAGCGGAACAACCTAAAGTTACGTCAAAAGCATGACATTCTTTAGACAAACCTAATTTGTGTTGTAAAATACAAGCGGTAGCAGGAACGATATAATCAGGTGTTTGAGTTATAAAAATCAAACAGTCTATGTCTTCTTTATTCCAATTTAGTTCAGCTATTAATTTCTCAGCAGCATTATAGCATAAATCTGCAGAAGTAATATCGTCTGAAACTACTCTTTTTTCTACAATACCTGTACTTTTAATAAATTTTTCTGCATCTTCTGTTGT
>CAIRNC010000130.1 GCA_903879875.1 uncultured Bacteroidota bacterium | reverse complement strand
TTTTCTTGCGTTGTTTTGTCAAGTAATTTTTGGAAAAATTTCAAAAATCTTCTTAAATAATACAGCGTTACCATTGACACACCGTTACCTACTAAAGCATTGTTGGCATCATTCCATTCAGGACGTTGGGTATTCATCCAAATTCCAGCTTCGGGAATAAAATTGGACATTTTAGACAACACTGTAGCAAGGATTTTTTCGATTAAATTGACACGATAAATTTCATCGTTATTATCTCTTAGTAAAGCACCATCAGCTCCATAAATGGCTTTTAGTTTATTAATCTTGGTATCCCATTCGTGATCAAAAAGGATGGTATCTTTCGGATTTTTAAGTATTTCTTTATACGGTTTAATGGTATAAGGAACGGCAGCATAAACAAAGCATTCTTTGTCGAAATATGAATTTAATTTACCTGGCGCATATTTTTCGATGAATTCTAAAAATTTCAGCAAATAAATTATTTGGTGATCGCCCCAATAACCGATATACGACCATGGATTATCTGGCTCAATCGTTTCCCAGTCGAAACCGCCTTTTGTTACACGGTACGGATTGTAGCCGTCAAAAGTAGAGGCATTAAGGAATTTAAAAATCATACCCTCAATAAATTCTGGATAAGAGTAGGCTAAAGCTTCCCAGTTTTGGAAAATATCTCTCCAGTTGCCTTCGTAATCTAAAATTTTAGAACCGTCAATTTCACTTCTGGTATTGATTGAAAATTTATTCCAAGGTCGACTTGGATCTCCGTGTCTTCGGCTAAATTTTAGTGGTAAATATTCGGTACAAAGTCGAATTAAATCTGCATCTTCTTGATTTGAAAGTAAATGAGTTAGTTCGGAAACCGAAAAACCATCTTTTAAATTTTCAATAAAAGCAACATTTTTTGTTACAACTTCATTGTTAGCATGAGCAAGATAAGCTATAAAATCATTTTTTTCAATTTGATAATTATTATCAAAAATACCGCCACGCATGATGTTAAAAAGCACATTTGAGAAATGACGAGTGTCTTTTCTTTTATCGGCAGTAAATTGTAATCCATCAGCTGTTGCGTTAAGTGAAATAAGATTTTGAGTTCCTAGAGCAATATCTTCAATTACTTGTTTTTCAAGTGTTTTATCATGAGTTATTGCATCACAAAGTGCAATTACATCGGCTTGATTTTGATTTACATTGGCTACGATTCTCCAATTTTTAGAATCGTTTTTAGTTAATATCAAATCGGTTGAAACAAAATAAGCGCCTTTTTCACCTTTTACATCGGTTTCTGTTTTTACTTTTTGTTTTTTTCTGAAAGCAGCCAATTGAAAAGAGGAAAGTAAATAAGTAGCATTTTCTATACCTAATGACCAAGAAATATTTGCTTTTAAGGATTCACTCGGCTCGGCTTTATCCACTATGATGGCGCTTAAACCATATATTCCCAAACCACTTTCTTGATGAATTTCACTTCTTTTGTAAGCATCAACCAAATTGCTTGTACTCGATTGCAAGTCACTGTTTACGCCATTTGGCATTATATTTTGGATGCCATCTAAAACAGTTATGGCATATTCATGCTGAGAATGGTTCGTAATTTCTGATTTTTTGACAAACCCGAATCGATTGCTAGAACTCCATTGGTAAGTGAACGTTAGATTTAAATCATGATGAATTTCTTCAAAAACGATTTTGTTTCCGTATAAATTTTTATATAAATTTCTGCTAATGTTATATTTATCATTAAACCTTTCTGAGAATGGTTCCCAAACAATTATTTCATTGTTATGATGAATTTGAAAAATAGATTTACTTCCCGTAATGTCTGCCATTTCGGTAATTTTATCATCGGTATAGTAAGGAAACAGTGCAAATTCAGCATTTTTTCGACCGGCAGTAAGACCACCATTACTAGAAATAAAAAGCCAATGATTAGAATCGCTGACAATGCTCATGAAAAATGGTCGCATGGCATCATGATTGGCTATTTTATAATAATTTTCACCATCAAAATTTACGATCTCCATTTCAACTGATTTTTTTAAATTATCAACATCACTATTAACTGTACTATTTAGGCTTTGGCTCATTCTTTTTAAAATTTGAACTTATAAATAAACAAGTATATTCAAGGTAAACTTTGGTTTAAAAAGTCTAATCCTTGAATATAACTTATTGGATTATTATTATTTATTGATATACTCTTACGTAATCAACAAGCATGGTTTGTGGGAAAGAAGTTTCAGCATTCGGCGATCCTGGAAGATTTCCTCCAACAGCAACATTCAGAATTATGTAAAAAGGCTGATTGAAAACCCATTCTCCTGTAACATTACTTGGCGTAATTTGATTGTATAAAACATCATCTACATAATAGTTGATATAATTTTCACCCCATTCGATTCCAAAAATGTGAAAATCGGTATCAAATCGGCTGTTTGGTAGCGTATAAGTTTTTGTGATTGCTTGCGAACCAGAATAACCAGGTCCGTGAACAGTTCCAAACACTGAAGTTGGTTTATTTCCTAGGTATTCCATGATATCTATTTCACCACATTGCGGCCAAGATATGGTTTCAGAATTTGCACCAACCATCCAAAAAGCTGGCCATACGCCTTTGCCCCAAGGCAATTTGATACGTGCTTCAAAACGACCGTATTTTTGTTCAAACTTCCCTTTGGTCAAAATTCTTGCAGAAGTATAATCAGAACCCATATAGGATTCTTTGATAGCGGTAATTTTTAGCATACCATTTTCAATTTTAATGTTTTGGGGTCTATCGGTGTAATATTCCAATTCATTATTTCCCCATCCATTACTTCCTGTACCAATATTATATCCCCAAAGTGCAGTATTAGGAGCTCCATTCACATCAAACTCATCTTGCATAACGAGTTGATTCATGGTTACTACAGTTTGTTTTTCGTCCTTAGAACAACTTAGAAGTACAAGAAAAACACTTAGAACCAATATGTTTTTTAATTGCATTTTATATTTTAAATTCATTTTACTATTTTTTAAAAGTTAAAGTGTGGGCCTATTAATTATAAAAATAAATATTATCTACATAAAGCACAGAATTGTCTCCACCTTCTAAAATAATTTGAGCTAGATGGGATCTGCTTGCTAAAGTTGGCATAGCGGAAAAAGGTATGTTTATTGACATCCAGCTTTGAGAAACTAAAAACGGTGCTATAAAAGTTGTTGAATATCTTGTATCATCGCCGCCATTATACACTCCGTCTGCGCCAAAATCAACTACAATAACTCTTAATTGTCTTCCTGATGCAATTGCTCCAGGAATGAAAGCGTCTAAATGAATATGTGTCATAGCACTAGCATTAACGGTTGGACTACTAAATTCAATTCCAACAAAATTAAAAATCGAATAGCCTAAAATGTTATCGCCTTGTACCGTAAAATCATTAGAAACTGTAGTTTGCCATGGTGCCCAATATCCATTGTAATAGTTAACTGGAACATTAGTATAAGCATCCGAAAAAATAGAAATTACATTAGCTGCATTTTTTGTAGGTGTTGGAGCATGAGAAAAAGAACCTACACAGTTAATTGTATGACTTCCGAGAACTGTTGTTCCCTTGAAAGTAGCTGTAATTATAGCAGTTCCTGCTTTCAAAGAAGTTATTACTCCAGCACCATCTACAGTTGCTACTGTAGTATCAGAAGAAGTGAATGTCAAATAGGAAGGACTAATTGCGACCGATTGATTGATACCTGTTGGCATATTGAATGTAACATTACAATTATCAATATTCGATTTTACTCCTACAAAAGTTGTTTCTTGATCATTAGCTCCATTTTGAATTTTTGCTTGAGCATGAGCAATAGTACCTAACTTTTCATATTTTACATTGTCAATCCAAAAAGTATATCCTTTACCATTTTCTGGTCCTTCAGAATACCAAAACATTCCTTTTTCTTGAGTTAATTTTGAAGCATCAGGTATTGGAATAATTACTTTTTTCCAATTGGTATCAATTGGAACGTTTTGAAAAGTAACTTTATATTTGTTTAAACCGAAATCAGTTCCAAAACCCACTTCATTTAAAGTTGCAGCTTGTGAGCCTTTTACCCAAAAGGTTATAGCATCAAAATCAGTTAAATCACGACCTGTACCGTCAATATATACTCCACCTGCATAGGCTCCGTCTGGATCTCCTTCGGTAGGGACATCAAATCGCATGGAAGCTGTTCCGGCATATTTCACTTCTTTATCAACAGTAAAAGCTGAATATTTAGACCCACCAAAAGCGCCATAACCTAAACCAGCACTAAACCCATCAATAAAAACCTCTCCATTTTTGGAATAAGTAGAAAGTACCGCATCGTCCGATAAGTTTCTTTCACAACTAACATTTAATATTGAAATAAATGCTGTAAGAATAGAGAGCTTCAAATAATTTATTTTTATGTTTTTCATTTGTTTTATATTTTATTGGTTAATAGAAATTGGATTATTTTCCAATATTGATGTGAATATAAGTTCTAATCTCCCATTCTGAACCATTAGGAAATCCAACAGGACTAATAATTGGCTGAGTTGCATATTGAGAAGCGGTTTGATTAGGTAGAAATCTTGAACCTGAGTATTGGTCTAATGAACGCCAAGTTCCCATGATACCTATTTTGGTATTTGGCAAAATGAACCAATCCGGTTTTCCTAATGAAGTAGATAAATCGATTGTATATTGTACTGGGAATGTGATGTTATAATCTCTATGATAATCATAAGGTCCCCAATCATTGATTTTTAATGAACCTACTAATTTCATTTTTTTATAGACCAACCTAGCATCTCCACCAATTCTTTCAATAAGTCTTGTGTCGCTACCGTTAGCTTGTGCATTACCAAAATAAAAATTAGCAATAACCCCAAAATCTGGATTCATTTTAGAAACAATACGTGTGTTTGATTCCCATAAATCATGTGCAGGAGTTGCTTTATTAAAAGCAAAAGTACTACGATCACTAAAAAATCCTATTGCACCGTCTTGAGTAGTTGGTAAATGACGGAAAACAAAATCTGTACTTATTGCAAAAACAGCATCTTCTGCTCTATCATTATCCCATTCGTACATCCAAGTAGCTGGAGTTGGGTCATAAGTAAGTAATAATTCACCAGCAACTGTTTCTCTATTCACTCTTACTACAAATGGGTCTTGTAAAATATTTCTTAATCTACCTGTACCATTTATGTCATTAGGCATGGCTCCAACTAATGGTTTTTGCCATAAAAAGTTAGGTGCTATTTGAAAATGACCTATATTATAAGTTAAACCTGCTAAAAAATTAGTTTGGTTGCCACTTCCTGTATCTTTAAGTTTCCAACCCGTAAAAGTTTTGGTATTATCGGCACCACCATTGGCAACTAATCCCATAATAGCTCCTTGGGTATAGAAATTAAAAACGCCTTTAGTAAAAGTAATTTTTGCTTTACCTCCCCAATTGTCTTTTGCAGTAATTTTATCATCGTAAGTAATATAATTACCTGCACTTCCTTCTGCTATTTGGAATGTTCTACCATTTAAAGGTTGTCCGCCCCAAATACCACCTAATTCAAATCCGAAATTTGAAATTTTTGTTTTAAATGATAATGATACTCTTCTTGTTTTTGGAAGAGGTATAGCAATAGATGTAAGCGCAGCACCTGCATCAGCGATATCTTCATGATAAACTGCACTTGCATCAATTTTACCAATTTTTCTATTATATTTCAATAAAACAGCTGGATTTGCACCCCACCAAAGTTGTGGTCCGAAAGCAGCTTTTAAGCCACTTAAACTTTTTTTACCA
>CAIRNC010000129.1 GCA_903879875.1 uncultured Bacteroidota bacterium | reverse complement strand
GTAAATCGGGAAGTTTTTTCAACGCATCAATAAATTTTAAATCTGGGCATTTCATCGCTGTCTTCTAATCTGAAATGCTACATTTTACAGTCAAGCTAATTTTTTATGAGAAAGCCGTGAGGACTTGGGGTAATCGAAATGGACAATGATAAAGCCAAACAAGAAATTGAAAGTTTATTATTGGAGGTATTAAATGGTTAGGCAACGACTACCAGAAGTAGTGAAAGAAAATCAAAGTATTGCCTTAGAAAAAGAGTTTCTTAACAATGTAGAAAAAACAAAATTATCGGACTTATCATTTGACGATTTAGTGAGTCGATATATTTCAATAACTGCACAATCATATCTTATGCAAGGTCTAATTTTATTAGAAATTAGAGAAAGACTAATATCAGATATACAATTTGGACAATGGATTAAAGAAGCTGGTCAAGAATTATTCTTGGGTAGCCAATCACTAATTACTAAAAAAATGAACTATGCTCGTTTTTTTAAAGATAGAGACCAATCTGGAATATCACTAACAGCTTGCTATGAAATCAGCGCACCAATTAACGCAGACATAGCAGATAAGGTTCTACCAAGCAGCACTCAATAAAAACCTCTCTGTGGCTCAAATTAAGGCTGAAATTGCTAAAGCTAAGGGATTGCTACCAGAAAATGTAAATGAAGGCAGTGGTGAGCCAGAATTGATGCCTTTAGGGGATATTAGTAAGTTTATGGAACAGGTACTTGCTGATATTGCTGAATTATCCAAAGCAGAAGCGATGCGTGTTTTAAAAACGTGTATAAAAGAAATCAACAAAAAAGAATGACAGTTAATCAAACTGAAGAAGAAAAAGCGCGAGATAATATCGATGCTCTTCTAAAACAAGCAGGATGGGTAATTCAAGATAAAAAATCTGTGAATTTCAATGATAGCTTAGGACAAGCCGTTAGGGAATATCAGACCGATAATGGTTATGCAGATTATGTTTTGTTTGTGAACAAAAAGGCAGTGGGTGTAATTGAAGCCAAAAAAGAAAGTCTTGGACACAAAATTACAACGGTTGAAGAGCATAGAAGTTACGCATTGACGACAGGCGTAAAAAGTGGGTTCAAATTATTTGTGGCGAAAACACATTCCGAAATGAAAGATTTCACCACATTGGTGAACAATTCCCGTCGAACTTGATAGCAGTCCTTAATCGCTTGAATAGTCGTAAGTCGCTGTAATTGCACAAAACCAAGAATTGCCGCAAACAAATGATTCTTGGTTGCTTGCTTACCTCGCACTTGAAAATTCTCGATATTACAAACCTGTTTGATGGCTCGATGATATTGTTCAATTTGCCAATGTTTAGCGTGTTCAATTTCAAATGCAGGGCGATCAAATTCAGCGAGTTCCTCTTCGTTGGGTAAAATAAACGACATAATGACGCAACTGGTTTTTTAGCTGTGTCCTAAAAAGTTTAACATCCCCACATCCTTTCAGCCGCACGATTTCACCATCTGCAGGGATTTCGAGTGCTTGAACTTGTTGCCAGCGTCCTTTTTCAAGCGAAACGGTACGATTGCTTTTGATGGCAAACATATATCCCAAGCCATATTTTTTTATCGCTTTCAGATTTTTTGCACAAGCGTACCAGCTGTCGCCCGTTACCATGGCAGGCTTAAGTCCCCAAGCTAAAAGCTCGGAAAGCATTTCCAAAAAAT
>CAIRNC010000128.1 GCA_903879875.1 uncultured Bacteroidota bacterium | reverse complement strand
TGTATGAATATTGATTAGCTTCAAAATTAAAAATAGCACAACCGCCTGTAGGATATTTAATTTTTTGTAATACATCGGTTGATGAAAATGATGGACTAGGTTCTTTTTCAAAAGTAATATCTTTATCAGTACAATTAGGGCTTAAATTGAAATATCCCCAATAGTCTTTCCCTACATTACTAGATGGATTTGGATTTGTTTCATAATAAAACTCATAATTAGAAATAGTTTCTGTGACACCAACTTCTTGAATTTTTTGAAGTAGCATTCTAGTGTCGATAACAGTTGAATATGCATAGTATAAATTATATTTTTTAACAATTGCATTATTCCAATTTTTGATTGTAATTGAATTTAGAGCACTTGCGATGTCTACTTGATCAATATTTGTATCTAAGCGTTCCCCTTTTATATAATCTAAGTCAATCCTAGAAGAACCAATCACATTAATGGTCTGAATTTTTTTGACAGCAACTTTAGATAAACTATTAATATAACTTTTAATTGGTTTAAACTCTCCGAAGCAGTTATAATGTAACATTAAATAGTTAGAAGGATCATAAGTTCCTGAACCACTTCCACTATAATCATTAAAGGTGTAAGATTTGTTTAGGGTACATTCCTTTAAAGAATCATCAGTATTAAATAAAAATTCTACAAGTAAGTTATTTTTAGTGTCATAAATTTTAGAAAGTTGAAAAGCGCTATTAAACACCTTCTCAGCAGACAATGATGAAGTATTAGTATTAATAAACTCATTTGAAACTGCGGTGCTGTTAGTAGTTGTTTCTATTACATCAAAAACAAAACGATATCCTTTATCGTCAAAAATGGTAAAACCAGTTGGAATATAAGGATTTTGAACTCCATTGACCGTAAACGTAGAATAATTGTTAATGATTTTAAATCTATACTCATCCAAAGGAACTACTCTTAAAAGATTAGTGGTTAAATCTTTCTCAATATAAAACCTTCCTGATTGTCCCATAAAATTAAATTGCCATAAATCATGCTCCGTATCAAATTTGCCTTTTTCAATTATATCCCATATGTATTCGTTTGCTTTGAAAGGGTCATTATAAGCAAACTGACTCATGGTTGTGCTATATTTGTAATAATAATTATTATGATTATTGACGGAAGTATGATAAAGTCCTACTTTTCCTGAACTTGCTCCACCATCCATAACTAGTTCTTCATCGGGTAAACCTCTTACCGTTCTTGATACTGTACCACCAGCAAACAAACTCCAACCTAAACCAACATCACTTGCTCTATCATTCGCTCCAACACCAGAGTGGTACTTTAATGAAATATTTAAATTAATATCTTTTGAATGTGTTGCAGAATTAAATAAAGGTATAGAAATATCAGGAATCCCAGTGTAATTGCTAACAGGCACTTCTTCAAACTTCATTAACGCCGCTACCGTTGGTGATGGTGGAATTACAGTTGGTAAATCTGATTTAATTTCTGGGTTTTGTGAAAAACAAAAATTCACAGTTGCTAATAGTATTAAAATATAATAATTTCTTTTCATGTCTTTAATTTTTATTCATTCCTTTAATCACTTTCATTCCGTCTTTTTGCACATTGGTTTCAATGTTGACAATATAAATCCCCTCGGGATAGGGGCTTAAATCTATGGGTACAGTGCGGGTTTTTATGGCAAAACTTTGCAATTGTCGCCCTGCAAGGTCATACACGCTGGCGGTGCCATATTCAAAATCATAACCCACGATTACATTAGTAAACGTCAAAGCGGGGTTTGGAAAAGCTTCAATAGTCACTTTTTCTGTTTTGGGTTTGTTCTGGTCTTTGAGTTTCACGATCCAAAAATCATTGCGCCCAAAGGTTTTGTTCTGGTCGCCTGTGCTTGGTTTCCCTTGGTTGTTTCCCCTGCTTTTAGCAAGACCGTCAAGTGCGTTTCCAACACCACCATTTGTGGAAGAAGAGCCACCCCGCCCTGCGGGCACCCCTCCAGTGGAGGGGAAGTTGATGGCGGCTGATGGGGTGTTTAATCCGTATTTTAATCCGGAATCGGGTTTGCTTCCTAGCGCATTATTAAGCGTGTTTGTGGTGCTTGTCATTTTGTCTTTGACGCTCTTGTTGATGTCTTTTTGAGCATCACTGAGGGTTGTGTTTATTTCGTTTGTAGCGTTTTGTAACTGTGGGTTTTGGGATTGCTGGATGCCACTCAAAGTACCAGCCCGTCCTGCGGAGGAGGGGAATTGTGCGGTGCCTCTGGTTTGGGTTTGTGGGTTTGTTGTTCCTGCAAATAGGTAGCCGCCATCTCGGGTTTCAATGGCTTTTTTCAGGATATCTTCTCCATCACTTCCCAATGATCTGCGCCACAATTCCTCTCCTTTTTCATTCACTTTTATCGCCACATAATCGTTTATTCCTTTTTCCGTTTTCTTTTTTCTCCCCATTTGTAGTCCGCTATTTGTTCCCCCTTCGATTGCAAGAGGACTATATCCGCTGAGTAATAAAGTATGGTCTTTGTTTTCAATAAGGGATGTCAACACATCGATCTTACCTACATTATAGGTTTCTTGCCATAGGATACTGCCTTTTTCATCAATCTTTATTATCCAAAAATCGGATCCTTCTTCATTGCCTTTGCTTTTGTCATTTGAAATACGTGAATTGGAGTTGCCTCCTAGTATATAATTGCCATCATACGTTTGGTGCAGTGCGCTTAATTGGTCGTCTTGCATTCCTCCAATGGTTTTTTGCCAAGTGATTTCGCCTAGTTTGTCTAATTTTAAAATCCAATAATCGCCAATGCCTTTGGTATCATCTGTTTTATTTCCGGAAGCTGGTGAGTTAGAATAACCACCTATTATATAACCACCGTCTTTGGTTGGAGCTAGGCTACGCAACTCGTCATTGTATTCTCCACCAAAACTTTTTTGCCATTCTATAGCGCCTTTACTATTTAGTTTTACTACCCAATAATCCATATTGCCATGGTTGGGTGCAGTTTTTTCTTGGGCTTTAACGTCATTTGGTCCTAAGGGCAAAGATGCCATAGTATTGCCACCCCACCCTTCGGGCACCCCTCCAGAGGAGGGGAATTGAGAGGAAGGGTCGGAGCTAGAAGAGCCACCAATGATATAACCTCCGTCTGCGGTTTGACGGATACTTTGTACTTTTTCTTGTGCTTGGCCTCCAATTGTTTTTTGCCAAAGTTCGTTGCCATTAGCATCGAGTTTTATAATCCAAAAATCAGCATCACCAATTGCATTTGTTTTTTTATCAAAACTTTTTGGCGAGGAGGAAATTCCCGCTAAAATAAATCCACCATCATTGGTCAAAGCGATGCTTTGCAAAAAATCAGTACCCGAACCGCCAAAACTTTTTTGCCAGTCCAATTCGCCTTTCTCATCCATTTTCCAAATCCAATAGTCCAAATCGCCTTTATTGTCTTGGGTTTTATTCCCTGATTTTTTAGAAAGGGAACTTCCAGCGAGAATAAAACCGTAATCGGCAGTGGGTTGCACATCCATTAAATAATCGGCGTGAATGCCTCCAAAAGATTTTTCCCAAAGGATGTCTTGTGCATAGAGTATCGGACTGCAAACAAGAGCAAGCCCTAGAAGTGAGTTGAAAATAGGTTTTTTCATATAGGTAGAATTTATTTTCTTTAAAGCAAACGTATTTGTTTTTTTTCTAAAATTTTAAATCGAGAAATCTTTGACTTTTCTTATAGCTATTATTTTTTCTTTATTTATAATTTTCAAAATTAGA
>CAIRNC010000127.1 GCA_903879875.1 uncultured Bacteroidota bacterium | reverse complement strand
CCTTCTCCAAAATCCATTTTTAAAGTACTTGATGATTTTTCTTTGGAATCTTGTACTTCTTGTACCAATTTTAAACCATTATGTTGTAGAATAATTCCACTTTTGTTATAAGTAAATGTTTGGTTGTAACGGTTATTTTTCTTTAGAAATAACTTTTTATTTTTATAATCAAAAAGAATTGTAAAGCGTCGGCAAATTTCGCCTCCAATAGAACCATTTCTACCCAAGACCATTCTTACGTTTTTGGTAGAACTACTATCAGGAAAAGAAACCAGCGGGTTTTTAAACTCAAATTCTTTCATTTCAAAACGATTAATTTTGGCTCTCTTACCGTAAATTTCTCCACTAAAACCTTTGCCTAAAAAGTCATTAAAATTTTTTGTTGGCACTTTATAACGTTGAAGCGTGTCCTGAAAAATCCATAGCGCATCACTATTTCCAGTGTCTATTAACAATTTGGTTTCAAAAGTGGTTTGATCAATAGTGGTTTGCGTTTTAAAATAGGGTTTTGCCTTTTCAATTGTGATGTCAAAAGGAGTAAATTTTTGAAATTTTTTGGAATTGAAATCCAAACGGTTGTGCATAGTAATTTTCTTTTTTTGATAATTTATTTCAAACAAATTATCTTTAAAAAAGGCATAACCAATTATTCCATTGACGGGAATTCCAAGTATCGAAGAAAAATTTATCGCCTCGTCAAGTACAATTATAATAGTTTCGTGTTGACTGATCAATCCCGGTAGTTCAAGCGTATTTTCCGTCGATTTTAATCCTTCAATAGCTTCTTTACTGCCTAAACCTCGAAGTTTAATTTTTTCAACATTAAAAAATTGAACTTCACTTTTGTCTTCCAAGCTAAACAAAATGGTTTCTTCAACACCGGTATCCAAAAGAAAATTCATTTCAACCCCATTAACTTGTATCGGAATTATAACCAAATTATTGATCAGTTGAAACGGAATCTTTACTTTACTTTTGGGAGAACTAAATTCGAACCCATTTTGAGCAAAAGCGGAAAAAGTAAAAAAAACAACTACAAAAATTTGAAATAAAAACTTCATCGCTCTTAATTTTTAATAAAAATAGAAAAATTAGTCCACATAAATAATTATTTTGCTATTTATAATTAGAAAGTATTGGTGCTATTTAAAAAAAGTCGCAAATTTGTCGCTCAATAAAAAAATTATGCCAAAAATTTCAAATAAAGGAAAACAAATGCCAGAGTCGCCAATCAGAAAACTGGTGCCATACTCCGAAATTGCTAAGAAAAAAGGACATAAAGTCTATCATTTAAATATTGGACAACCCGATATTAAAACGCCTGAAGTTGCAATGAATTCTATAAAAAATCTAGACATTAAGGTTTTAGAATACAGCCATTCTGCAGGATTTGAAAGTTATAGAACCAAGCTTTCTCAATATTATATAAACCATGGTTTACCTATTGATGTAGCTGATATAATTATTACAACTGGTGGTTCAGAAGCGTTGCTTTTTGCTATGGGAAGTACTATGGATGTTGATGACGAAATCATTATTCCTGAACCTTTTTATGCCAATTACAATGGTTTTTCAACAGCATCTGGAGTAAAAGTGGTGCCTGTAATTTCTACGATAGAAACAGGATTTGCCTTGCCTCCCATCGCTGATTTTGAGCAACTCATTACTCCAAAAACCAAAGCAATTCTTATTTGTAATCCAGGAAATCCAACCGGTTATTTATATTCTAAAGAAGAAATTATGCAATTGGCTACCTTAGTCAAAAAACATGATATTTTTTTAATTGCTGACGAAGTGTATCGTGAGTTTACTTATGATGGAGACGAACATTTTTCAGTAATGAATGTACCTGGATTGGAGCAACATGCTATTATGATTGATTCTGTTTCTAAACGTTATTCCATGTGTGGTGCTCGAATTGGCTGTATTGTTTCGAAAAACAAAGAATTGATGGCTACGGCAATGAAATTTGCACAAGCGCGATTGAGTCCACCTACGTTTGCACAAATAGCAAGCGAAGCAGCTTTAGACACTCCTCAAAGCTATTTTGACGAAGTAATTACCGAATACAAAGACCGTAGAGATACGCTAATTGCGGAACTTAATAAAATTGAAGGCGTGAAAGTTGCCAAACCAAAAGGCGCTTTTTACTGTATTGCACAACTGCCGATAGACAATGCCGATACTTTTGCGCAATGGCTTTTAGAATCGTATGATTTGAATGGTGAAACCGTTATGGTAGCGCCTGCCGCTGGGTTTTATTCCACTCCAAATGTAGGATTAAACGAAGTTCGAATTGCTTATGTATTGAAAAAACAAGATTTAATCAGAAGTTGTGAAATATTAAAAGATGCTATTTCGGTTTATAACAAGAGATAATGACGCTTTATAATAGTTCATAATACAGAGAAAACCCGCTAAATTAGCGGGTTTTCTCTGTATTATAGGTAACCAAT
>CAIRNC010000126.1 GCA_903879875.1 uncultured Bacteroidota bacterium | reverse complement strand
TTATTTCTAACTTTTTTCACTCAAAAGCAATTGTTTGGATTGTATATTTTGAGTGCGTTATTTGCTGGATTCGCCTTCGTTTTCGGCTATTATTTTCTAAATCAAAGTACTCTAATTGTGGGTGCATCAGCAGCAATTATGGCTATTTTAGTCGCTACGACTACCTATCAACCACTGATGAATGTACGGTTGTTGTTGGTAGGAAATGTAAAATTGTGGCACATAACGCTGGTGATTTTAATCATCGATTTGATGCAAATTCGCATTGAAAATACTGGTGGACATATTGTGCATTTAGCGGGAGCTTTTTTCGGATTTATTTTTATAAAATTGCTCCAAAATGGTATTGACTTGAGTAAAATGGTTTCAAATACAATTGATTTTTTTGTTAATTTAGTCAACAAAAAAAATACAACGCCATTTAAAAAAGTACATAAAAATTACAGCCCACCACCGGTTACTAAATCGGCTTCAAAGATTGTTACTAAAAGTAAATCACAACAGCAAATGGATGAAATTTTAGATAAAATTTCGCAATCTGGATATGACAGTTTGAGTAAAGAAGAAAAAGAATTTTTGTTTAAAGCAGGAAAATGATTTTTGATTTAAAACCTGAAACCAAAAAATAATGAAGAACCTATCATGGTTTAATAAAGTAATGTTTTTTTTCAATATAGTTTTGGCTGTATTGACTTTCGTTGCTTATGTTTTACCCTTTTTGGCTCCAAAACTGTTTCCTATTTTATCGGTATTGACTTTGTTCTTGCCGTTTATGTTGGTGCTTAATGTTTTATTTTTTGGATTTTGGGGCATTCAATTAAAGCGACAAATTGTATTATCGGGATTGGTTTTACTAATGGGGATTACGTTTATAAACAAATTTTATAAATTTTCAACCACAAATTTACCTCCTTCGGATGCTGATTTTAAAGTAATGAGCTATAATGTTCGTTTGTTTAATAAATTCTGTTGGTCCGACAAACAAACGGTTCCTATAGAAATTTCGGACTTTGTTAAAGAAAAAGATCCTGAAATTTTATGTATTCAAGAATATTCTAAAACCCAAGATTTTGATTACAGCAATTATAAATACAAATACATTTTATCTAAGGGAAAGAAAATTATAACGGGTCAAGCTATATTTTCGAAATTCCCGATAATTCACACGGGCGATATTGTTTTTCCGAATTCGAGTAATAACGCCATTTTTGCCGATATTAAAAAAGGGAAAGATACCCTTAGAGTCTATTGCATCCACTTGCAATCGATTAAAATTTCTCCTGACGTTAACGAAATTAACGAAGACGTAAATGAAATTAACCAGAAGAAATCGGAGAAAATGTTCAAACGAATTAGCAAAGCGTTCAAGAAACAACAATTGCAAGCCGCTATTATTATGGAACATCAAAAAGCCTGTAGTCACCCGATTATTATTTGTGGCGATATGAATAACAGTGCTTTTTCGTATGTGTACCGAAGTATAAAAGGCGATTTGCAAGATGCTTTTGAGGAAGCCGGCAGCGGATTTGGCAAAACCTACGACTTCAATTATTTTCCTGCTCGTATCGATTATATTTTTGCCGATAAGAAAATGAAGGTCAAAAACTTTCAGAATTATACCGATATTATCGACTCGGACCATTTTCCCGTTATGGTGCGATTGGCTTTTGAGGAGTAGCAATCCTTTTCTTTTACTTTTTATTGTTGCAATGTTGCTACTTAGCATTAGAATTAAAAGTACTAGTTTTTCTATTGGTTCAGAATATTTTATATATTTGAGAAATAAATAAAACGAAACTTATGAAAACATTAAAAATTATTATCGGTTTATTATTAATTAGTGGTCCAATTTTGACAATCTCAAAATACAACGGAGGAAATTTTGCACAATTAATAATACCAATTATTGTTATTTTAATTGGAATTTGGCTAATTAATAGTGGTCTAACTTCAAAAAAATAAAGATGGAAGTTTTTCTATATCAATTTGGTATTTTAATTGCAATTCAAATTGCAGCAATGTTTGGTAAAAATAGTAGAAATACAGCAGTTGTATTGATTTCATTATTTACAATTCTTCAAGTTTTTATGTCTTGGCTATTATTACTTCAATTTATAACAATTTATATTTCATATAACATTTCAAATAATTTATACTTCAAAAACAATCAAGCTCCAAAATCACAAAAAACTGTTTTAAAAAGTTACGAAAATGGAGCAAGAGTTTACAGAGAATATGATGAAAATGATGATTTAAGTCCTGAAATAAGAAAAAAAATTAAAAGTCAAAAAGAAATTAATAAAATCTCAAAAGATATGTATAAAAATAATGCTGAGTACAAAAAATCTGTTGATGATGTTATGAATGAAATGTTCAAAAATATAAACAAAAAATAAATCCTACTTTAGCAAATATCCAACTCATATCCATTCCAATAAACTCAACCATAACTTCAATTTCACAAAAGAAATCAATCCCACATAAAAAAGCCTGCTAAAAATTAATTTTAGCAGGCTTTTTAAATAGAAACCAAAAAAAATATACGATTTCAACAAGCGACCCATTTCCTAATTCATTACTTTTGCGGCTATGGAATTTTCATCAAAATTATTAGAACGTGCGGTGAACGAAATGGCGCAACTGCCCGGAATTGGCAAACGAACGGCGCTTCGGTTGGTGTTGCATTTATTGAAACAGCCTAAAGAACAAACGGGTTTTTTGTCTCAAGCCTTAATGACCATGCGCGAAGAAATTAAATTTTGCGAAAGCTGCCACAACATTTCGGATGTGGCTGTTTGCGAAATTTGTGCCAATGACAAACGCAACCGAGAAATAATATGTGTGGTCGAAGACATTCGCGATGTGATGGCAATAGAAAACACAGGACAATTTAGAGGCATCTATCATGTGCTTGGAGGCAAAATTTCGCCCATAGACGGTGTGGGCCCGAGCCAATTAAAGATAAATTCGTTGGTCGAAAAAGTAAAATTGGGGCATGTAAAAGAACTTATTTTTGCGTTAAGCTCTACCATGGAAGGCGATACTACTAATTTTTATATTTACAAACAAATAAAAGAGTGCGCTATAATCACGTCAACCATTGCCCGAGGAATTGCCGTTGGCGATGAGTTGGAATTTGCCGATGAGGTCACTTTAGGACGTAGTATTCTTCAACGAGTGCCGTTTGAAAACACCTTCAAATTGAGTTAAATGACTTAATGCTTTATTTAAATTGTTACTAATGCCAAAAGAAAAGCTTGCCACAGATTCACAGATTTTAAAATTAAAACAGTAAAAAAATCTGTGAAAATCTGTGAAATCTGTGGCTGAAAATAAAGTACAGGCACAAGTTAAAGGTAGTCATAATAAGAACAATTATTTATGTCCTCCTTTGTCGGAATGACAACAAAACCTACAAAACTAGGTTTCAACAAATACTGTAAATAATAGATTTAGCTAGTTAAATACATAAAAGAAAGGAATTGATTTTATAATTCTAATGGAAAAACTATATTTGTTTTTTAATACCTTGATTTTGATTAAAAAATTTTAACCACATAGTAAATGTGAAAAAATAACTTACAAAGGCTTTCATATGTATTTTATTTACACATAGCTATGATAAACAAAGTGCCTTTCTATTAAAAAATAAAAATTGTTCTATGTGGTTTAAACGTTTCAATAGTAATCGATTTCAGGTTAATGTTTATAAAATGAATAGGATTTTTATCATTCTTCTGCTTGCTTTGTTTTTCACCTCTTGTGTGCCAACAGAAGATTTAATCTATTTGCAAAATAAAAATAAGACGATAGAAAACAACACGATAACTCCGGTGGTTTTAAAACCTTATCGCCTTCAAACCAACGATGTTTTGAGTATTTCAATAAAAGCTATTGACCCAAAATTAGTCGCTATTTTTAATCCATCAACCGCTGAAAATGTGAATGCAGCAATACAATCCGAACAATATTTATATTTGAATGGATTTACGGTTGATGATCATGGCAACATTCGATTTCCTGTAATTGGCGAAGTGAATGTCTTGGGTTTTACGCTAGAAGAAACCCGTTTGAAGATAGAAAAACAACTTTTGGCAGTCTATTTTAATAAGGAAGCCGATATTTTTGTAAGAGTAAAATTGGCAGGTTTTCGTTTTACAATCAATGGCGAAGTTGCTTATCCGGGAACAAAAAATTTGTTTCAAGACAAAGTTTCGGTGCTTGAAGCGATTGCCAATGCGGGCGACATTACCGTTGTTGGCGATAGAAAGCATGTAACCATTATTCGACAATTGCCACAAGGCGCCTCGCTTCACGACATTGATTTAACGGATATAAAAGTGATGGAATCCCCTTATTATTACTTGCAACCCAACGATTATATTTATGTAAAACCTTTGAAACAAAAATCTTGGGGCACCGGAAAAACAGGGATAGAATCTTTAGGAACGATGCTTACATTATTGTCATTGTTAACCACCACTTTTTTAATTTTAAAAAAATAATTATAGTCCATGCTTGATACTAAAGATTTTTCTTTTTTTGAAAACCAAAATAGTTTTGACTTTAAAGGCTTTTTGATTAAAATAATCAGCTATTGGCGTTGGTTCTTGGCGAGCTGGATTATTGCTTTTTTTATCGCTTATCAAGTGAATATTAGAAAAGAAAAAATATTTGAAATCGACACTACCATAGCTGTAAAAGAGGAAAGTAATCCGTTTTTTACCTCCAATACGAGTTTGGTTTTTAATTGGGGCGGCACTTCGGATCAGGTGCAAACCATTTCTTCTACTTTAAAATCGAGGTCACATAACGAAAAAGTGGTCGATAAACTTCAGTATTATATAAGTTATCTAAAACAAGGAAAATACAATCTGATTGATGTTTATGGCGCCGTTCCTTTTTATGTTTCAATTGACAAAATTAAAGGACAACTGGAAGGGAAAAACATACAGATTAAATTTTTAAGCGAAAAAGAATATGAACTCAAAATCGTTTTTGAAGACGATACGGTTTCTGTAGTTCATTATTCTGATAATTCTACAACAAATACTGCCGTTAAAAAAGGCGATTTTATACACCGTTATAGAGTTGGGGAGCAAGTAACTTTGCCGTTTTTGAATTGGAAGCTTGAAATTACGGACAATCCCGGTTTTTATACTGGAAACGAATATGTTGTTGCCTTTAATGATTTTGATACAACCGTTGCCGAATTTCAAAAAATCAATGTAGATGCAGATGATAAAGGAGGTTCTATTTTGAAACTTTCATTGCAAGGCACGAATAAATCTCGACTTGTAAGCTATTTAAACGCAACTGTAAAAGTTTTGAAAGACAGTCAATTGTCTATGAAAAATCAATTTGCAACCAATACAATTGAATTTATTGACAGCACATTGATTGCAATGGAAGATCAATTAAAATCAACTAGTAATGAGCTAAAAGCCTTTAAAAAGAATAAAAATATAATAGAAATAGAACAAGGGGGCACTCAAATTTCGGAACAATTATTAGATTTTGACGTAAAGAAAGATGAAGTTACTAGAAAGTTGAATTACTACAATTCATTGAAAAATTATTTAAAAAATAGTGTTGATTTTTCAAAACTTCCTGCGCCATCTGTTGCTGGTATTGAGGATCCTAATATTGTAGTTAATGTTTCTAAATTGATTTCATTATCAACTCAACGTTCCGAAATGAAATATGCGGTAAAAAGCGAAAAGATTTTCAGGGATTTTGACAATCAAATGGAAGCGGTTAAAAAAGTATTGTTAGAAAATATTTCAAATGCAAAATCGGCATTGGAATATGAACTTAACATGATTAGTGGTAAAATTAATCAATCGGAAAGTTCGATAAAAAAACTCCCAGAAGATCAGCAAGAATTGGTCAACATTAAGCGAAAATATGATTTGAATGATAACATTTACAATACTTTTCTATCTAAAAAAAGTGAAGCCGATATTGTACGCGCATCCAATCTATCGGACATTCATTTTATAGATCCTGCCAAAGATACAGGTGGCGGATTGATTGGGCCAAAGACAAGTGTCAACTATATCTTAGCTTTCTTTCTAGGTTTCTTAGTTCCTTTGCTTTTTGTTTTTGGAATTTTCTTTGTGAACGATTCTATTCAAAATACGGACGATATTGCCAAGCTGACTAAACTTCCTTTGATTGGAATTGTAGGTAAAAAACAAAATGAATCCAATCTTTCTGTTTATGAAAAACCAAAATCAGCATTATCGGAATCTTTTAGAGCGATACGTTCTTCATTACAATTTTTATATAAAAAACAACATGTTGAGGGCGCAAAAACCCTGATGGTAACCTCGTCAATAAGTGGTGAAGGTAAAACATTTTGCTCCATAAATATTGCAACTGTTTTTGCATTAAGCGAAAAAAAGACCATTATCATTGGGTTGGATTTACGGAAACCAAAAATATTTGAAGATTTTAAAATATCAAATGAATCGGGTGCTGTTAATTATTTAATTGGACAAAAAAAATTAGAAGACATTATTCAGCAAACAGCTATTCCTTATTTAGATGTTATTACTTCAGGACCAGTACCTCCCAATCCTTCGGAGTTGATAATGAGCGATGCAATGAGTGAAATGCTGGCGGAATTAAAATTGAAATACGATTATATCATTTTAGACACACCACCAGTGGGATTAGTAGCTGACGCATTAGAATTAGCTAATTTTTCAGATGTAATTCTTTATATTGTGAGACAAAATTTCACTAAGAAAGGGATGATTACATTGCTAAATAGTCGAAATAAACGTGGCGAATTGAATAATGTAAGTATTATTTTGAATAGTTTTGAGAGCAAAGCCAAATACGGCTACGGTTATGGCTATAACTATGGTGATTATTCCAACGGTTATCATGAACATGAAATGCAATCCTCTTATTTTAAAAGGTTTTTGAGTCAATTTAAAATAAAATAATTATTTAAAAAGTGGATAAACAAGAAGAAAACTGGTTGTATGAAATAGCACCAAAAGGGAGTTTATTTACGTTTAATTTTTCTGAAATTTGGCGGTATAGGGATTTATTGTTTCTTTTTGTAAAACGAGATATTGTAACGTATTATAAGCAAACTATTCTTGGACCAATTTGGTTTCTAATTCAACCCATTTTAACTTCATTAATTCAGTTTGTAGTTTTTAGTAAAATAGCTCAGATTCCTTCAGACGGTATTAATTATTTTTTATTTGCTTTAGCAGGGAATACGTTATGGTTTTATTTTTCTGATTCTTTCAATGCGGCTTCAAATACTTTTAGGACAAATCAGCATATTTTTGGCAAAGTATATTTTCCAAGAGTAATAATGCCATTGTCAACAACGATTTCTAGTTTGTTGAAATTTGTCATTCAGTTCTCGTTTTTTATAGTAGTTTTATTTTACTTTTATTTTATTAATAAGACATCGTTGCCCAATTGGACTATTGTATTTACTCCTATTTTATTATTAATGATGGCATTGATATCGTTGGGACTAGGAATGATAATTTCATCCATGACTAGTAAATATAAAGATTTATCTTTTTTAGTTACATTTGGAATACAGCTTTTTATGTATGTTACTCCAGTAGTTTACCCCACATCCCTAGTTTTAGAAAAATTAGATCCAAAATGGCATTGGATTATTCATATTAATCCATTATCAGCACTATTTGAATTTTTTAGGTATTCTTTTTTAGGTAGTGGCGTTTTTACTTTAAGCGGTTTAATTATTTCATTTTTGTCTTCAATTTTTTTATTTCTATTTGGATTACTTATTTTTAATAAAACCGAACGAAATTTTATTGACACAGTATGATTTATTTACATTAAAAACATGATTTTTTAACATTAATTAAAATCGATAACAATTCTAAATAGTGTTAATTAAATTATAAATTATATATTTGCACTCAAATTTAATTGATATCCCTAAATATGGTTTTATTATCAAACACAAAAATACTTATCACTGGTGGAGCAGGTTTTATTGGCTCGAATTTATGTGAACATTTTATAGCTAAAGGATATAAAGTAGTTTGTTTGGATAATTTTGCAACAGGACATCGTCATAATTTGGATGCGATAATTCAAAATCCAAATTTTACTTTGATTGAAGGTGATATTAGAAACTTAGCAGATTGTCAAAAAGCAGTTGAGGGGGTAGATTACGTACTTCATGAAGCTGCATTGGGTTCTGTACCACGTTCTATTAAAGATCCTATTACAAGTAATGATGTTAATGTTGGCGGATTTCTAAATATGCTTGTGGCATCGAGAGATGCAGGTGTTAAACGCTTTGTTTATGCAGCCAGTTCTTCTACTTATGGAGATTCTGTAGCTTTGCCAAAAGTGGAAGATAAAATAGGTAAACCATTGTCACCGTATGCAATTACTAAATATGTTAACGAATTGTATGCAGAAATTTTCAGTAATTCTTATGGTTTAGAAACAATAGGATTGCGTTATTTCAACGTGTTTGGTAGGAAACAAGATCCAAATGGTGCTTATGCAGCAGTAATTCCGAAATTTGTAATGCAATTAATGAAGCACGAAAGCCCTGTAATAAATGGTGATGGAAATTATTCTAGAGATTTTACATACATTGATAATGTAATTCAAATGAATGAATTAGCAATGACAACTACAAATCCAGAAGCAGTAAATACCGTTTACAACACCGCTTTTGGCGATAGAACGACATTAAATGATTTGATGAAATATTTAAAAGAAGCATTGACAGATCATGATGATGCTATTGCAAATGTTGAAGTTGTTTATGGTCCAAATCGAGCTGGAGATATTCCACATTCATTAGCAAGTATTGATAAAGCTAAGAATTTATTAGGTTACAGTCCAAAGTTCTCCATGCAAAATGGATTGAAAGAAGCTGTAAAATGGTATTGGGAGAATTTAAAATAATTAGAATTTTTTAATTTATATAAATGAAAATAGCAGTAGTAGGTCTAGGTTATGTTGGTTTGCCATTAGCGAGATTGTTTGCAACTAAATATTCAGTTGTAGGATTTGATATTAATCAAGTAAGAGTAAATGAATTAAATACAGGCATCGATAGTACTCTTGAAATAGAACAATCGTTATTAGAATCAGTATTATTAAAGAAACCTACAAATAATGCTGTAGGTTTATTATGTTCTACAGATTTAGATGATATTAAAGATTGTAATTATTATATTGTAACAGTTCCAACACCTGTTGATAAAAATAACCGACCTGATTTGACACCTTTATACAAATCGAGTGAAACCGTTGGGAAAGTTCTTAAAAAGGGTGATATCGTTATATACGAATCTACGGTTTATCCTGGAGTTACTGAAGACGAATGTGTGCCTGTATTAGAAAAAATTTCAGGTTTAAAGTTTAATGTTGATTTTTTTGCAGGCTACTCTCCAGAGCGAATAAATCCAGGAGATAAATTACATACGGTTGAAAAAATATTAAAAGTGACTGCAGGTTCTACTCCAGAAATTGGTATAAAAGTAAATGACTTATACCGTTCTGTTATCACTGCTGGCACTCATTTAGCGCCAACTATCAAAGTAGCTGAAGCTGCAAAAGTAATTGAAAATTCGCAAAGAGATATTAATATTGCATTTGTAAATGAGTTATCAAAAATATTTAATATACTTGGTATTGACACCCATGATGTACTCGAAGCAGCTGGCACAAAATGGAATTTTTTGCCATTTAAACCAGGATTAGTTGGAGGACATTGCATAGGAGTCGATCCATATTATTTAGCTCAAAAAGCACAAGAAATGGGTTATCATCCTGAAATTATTCTTGCTGGAAGACGCTTGAATGATAGTATGGGAGAATATGTGGCCTCACAAGTTGTAAAATTGATGATTAAAAAAGGGGTAGTTGTTAATGGAGCAGAATTATTAATGTTAGGTATTACATTTAAAGAAAACTGTCCAGATGTGAGAAACACCAAAATAGTTGATGTAATTGCAGCATTAAAAGAGTATGGAATGAAAATTTCTATATATGATCCCTGGGCAAATCCTTCTGAAGTAAAGCATGAATACAACTTAAATACAACAAACGAATTGCCTACTCAAAAGTTTGACGCTGTTGTATTAGGTGTTTCCCATAATGAATTTGCAGATTTAGATTTTAATACTATACTAAAAACTCAATCTGTTTTATATGACGTGAAAGGTATTTTAGGAAGTAAAGCAGACGGAAAATTATAAAAACTTTTTTGTCTATTAATTAAATTTATAAATAATGAAAATTACAAATATTTGTTGCATAGGAGCTGGATATGTTGGAGGACCAACGATGGCTATTATTGCTCAGAAATGCCCACATATTAAAGTTACAGTAGTTGATTTAAATCAAAATAGAATTGCTGCTTGGAATGATACTGATGTAAAGAAAATACCTATTTACGAGCCAGGATTAAGTGATGTTGTAGCTGAAGCAAGGGGAAGAAATTTGTTTTTTTCAACCGATGTTGAAAAAGCTATAGATGAAGCCCAAATGATTTTTATTTCTGTAAATACTCCTACAAAAACGTATGGTTCAGGTAAGGGAATGGCTGCGGATTTAAAATACATTGAGCTTTGTGCCAGACAAATTGCAAATGTTGCTAAAGACAATAAAATAGTTGTAGAGAAATCAACTTTACCTGTAAGAACTGCGGAAGCAATCAAAAATATTCTGGATAATACTGGAAATGGTGTACAGTTTCAAATTTTATCCAATCCTGAATTTTTAGCTGAAGGGACTGCTGTTCAAGATTTGTTAAATCCTGACAGAGTTTTAATTGGAGGTGATTCAACTAGAGAGGGTGAAAGTGCAATGAATTCTTTAGTAGAAGTTTATTCGAATTGGGTTGCTGATGACAGAATATTAACCACTAATCTTTGGTCATCTGAATTATCAAAATTAACAGCAAATGCTTTTTTAGCACAGCGTGTATCTTCTATAAATGCCATGGCAGAATTATGTGAGAAAACAGGTGCAAATGTTAGTGAAGTTGCTAAAGCAATTGGAATGGATAGCAGAATTGGTTCTAAATTTTTAAAAGCTTCTGTTGGTTTTGGAGGTTCTTGTTTTCAAAAAGATATTTTAAATTTAGTTTACATTGCTAAATCTTATAATCTTAACGAAGTTGCCGATTATTGGGAGCAGGTTATAATTATGAATGATCATCAAAAAAGACGTTTTGCAAATAATATCGTTCAAACTTTATACAATACAGTATCTGGGAAGAAAATTGCATTTTTAGGTTGGGCATTTAAAAAAGACACTAATGACACCAGAGAGTCTGCCGCCATTTATGTTTCTGATTATTTATTAAATGAACAAGCAAATATTGCAGTCTTTGACCCACAAGTAAAAGAACAACAAGTAATTTCCGATTTACAATATTTAGATACTAGAACTTTAGAAGAAAATAAAAATGGTGTTGCTGTACTAGATAATCCTTATGATGTTTGTAAGGATGCGCATGCTATAGCCATTCTTACCGAGTGGGATGAATTTAAAGAGTATGACTGGCAAAAAATATATGATAAAATGAAGAAACCTGCTTTTGTTTTTGATGGTAGAAATGTTTTGGACGCTAAAAAAATGATGGAAATAGGATTTGTATTTAGTGCAGTTGGAAGTGCAAATTAAAAAGAAATAACAAGGTTCAAAATTAAAATAGAATAATAGATGCCTTGGTATGTTATTTATACACAACCTCGTAACGAAAAAAAAGTTGTCGAGCGTTTGGAAAAATTAGGAATTGATGTTTTCTGTCCAATGATTACTCAAGTAAAGCAATGGTCAGATAGGAAAAAGTTAGTAACAGTTCCATTGATAAATTCGTATGTATTTGTCAATATTAAAGAGGTAGAGCGAGAGCAAGTATTGAAGGTTTTTGGTGTAATACGATTTGTGTTTTGGTTGGGAAAACCAGCTACTGCAAGACAAATAGAAATTAATTCGCTAAAAAAACTTTTAAATGATAAAATTTCACATTTTGAAGTTAATGAGTATAAAGAAGGTGATACAATAACGATTTCTTCTGGTCTGTTTCAAGGAAAAGAAGGAAAAATAAATAAAATAGGTAACAACAGTTTTCAATTAATATTGAAAGAATTAGGGGTTTTAATTACCTTGAAGAAAGACAGTTAGAATTTAAAATTTTTTATTTTATGCAATTTGTTAGACTCAAAAATGGGACTGACGTGGCGAAGCAATGAAAATAGTATACTTAATCTTTTAAAGAGTCCAATTTTATAAATGAAAAATGTATTAATTACCGGAGGAGCAGGTTTTATAGGCTCTCACGTTGTAAGAAGATTTGTAAAGAATTATCCCAATTATAATATTTATAATTTGGATAATTTAACGTATGCAGGAAATTTAGAAAATATTGCAGATATTGAAAATGAATCAAATTATACATTTATAAAAGGAGATATTGTAGATGAATATTTTATAAATAAATTATTTGAAAAATATCAATTTGATGGTATAATTCATCTAGCAGCAGAGTCTCATGTAGATCGTTCCATTACAGATCCATTATCTTTTGTAAAAACGAATGTAATTGGAACCATGAATCTGCTAAATGCAGCAAAAACCATTTGGCATGCTAACATGGAAGGAAAACGATTTTATCATGTCAGTACGGATGAAGTATATGGGGCTTTAGGAGAAACTGGTTTTTTTAATGAAACTACTCCTTATTCGCCAAATTCCCCCTATTCAGCATCTAAAGCAAGTTCGGATCATTTTGTTAGAGCTTATGGAGAAACCTATGATTTACCTTATGTAATTACGAATTGTTCTAATAATTATGGGCCTAATCATTTTCCTGAGAAATTGATTCCACTTTTGATTAATAATATAATAAATAATATACCATTACCTATTTATGGCGATGGCAAATACACTCGTGATTGGCTTTTTGTAAAAGATCATGCTGTTGCAATCGATTTGGTTTTTCATGAAGGTAGTAACCATGAAACGTATAATATTGGCGGATTTAATGAATGGCAAAACATTGAATTGGTGAAACTGTTATGTCAAAAAATGGATAATAAATTAGGTAATGAAAATGGTACTTCTGAAAAGTTAATTACGTATGTAAAAGATAGACCAGGACATGATTTACGTTATGCAATTGATGCTAACAAAATTAATCAAGAATTAGGATGGAAACCATCGGTTACTTTTGAAGAAGGTTTGGAGTTGACCATTGATTGGTATTTGGAAAACACTGAATGGTTAAATAATGTAACTAGTGGTACTTATCAGAAGTATTACGAAAAACAATATTCTTAGAACATTAATAAAAAATAAAATAGATTTTTAAAAAGTAAATTCAAAATTAAATATTTTACTACTATGACACTTGAAAACAAATCAATATTAATTACTGGAGGAACAGGCTCACTTGGAAAAGCTTTAACAAAGCACATTTTTGAAAATTTCCCAAAGATAAAAAAACTAATTATTTTATCTAGAGATGAGCAAAAACAGTTTCAAATGGCTCAGGAATTTCCAGAAAGTAAATATCCTCAAATTCGATTTTTTCTAGGGGATGTTAGAGATCAAGAAAGGTTAGTGCGTGCATTTCAAGGTGTAGATATTGTGATACATGCTGCAGCTATGAAACATGTTCACTTAGCAGAATACAATCCAGATGAATGTATAAAAACTAATATTGGAGGAGCACAAAATGTAATACATGCAGCTTTGCAAACAAAAGTTGAGAATGTTGTTGCGCTTTCAACTGATAAAGCTTGTGCACCAATAAACTTATACGGAGCTACAAAACTAACTTCAGATAAATTATTTGTTGCTGCCAATAATATAAAAGGAAATAACCCAATTAAATTTTCTGTAGTTAGATACGGAAATGTAATGGGATCAAATGGTTCTGTCATTCCATTTTTTATGAAGAAAAGATCGGAAGGTAAATTACCAATTACTGATGCCACTATGACACGATTTAATATTTCCCTTCAAGGAGGAGTAGATATGGTTATGCATGCCATGCAACACGCTTGGGGAGGTGAAATTTTTATACCAAAAATTCCATCATACAAAATTTTGGATGTTGCTGCTGCAGTTGCTCCAGAATGTAAAATTGAAATTATTGGCATTCGTCCAGGTGAAAAAATTCACGAAGAAATGATAACTTCTTCGGACTCATATAATACGTATGATTTAGGTAAATATTACACAATATTGCCATCAGTTCCTCATTTTAAAATAGAAGATTTTATTGCTGATTTTAATGCAGTAAAAGTCCCAGAAGGGTTTAACTATAATTCCGGGGATAATACAGAATGGGATGACGTAGAAACTTTAAAAGAATTAATTAAAGAGCACGTAGATTCAAATTTTAATTAATTTTAATGAAAAACATTTTAATAACTGGAATAACTGGAATGCTTGGAAAAGCAGTGCTAAATTATTTTAGTCAATTTAATGAATATAAAATTTTTGGAATTTCAAGACAATTAGGATTTGAAATTCCAAATGTTACGATGTTTTATGGTGATTTATCATCTCAGGAGTTTGTTGCCAATATAGATTTAAAATCGTATTATGCAATAATTCATTGTTCAGCGGAAGTAAACGTTAATTTGTGTGAAATAGATAAGGAGGGAGCTTATAATTCTAATGTTCAAGCTACAAAAAATTTAGTTTCATGTCTCAAAGCTGAAAAATATATTTATATCTCAACAGATTCCGTTTTTGATGGTCAGATAGGTAATTATAATGAAGATTCAATA
>CAIRNC010000125.1 GCA_903879875.1 uncultured Bacteroidota bacterium | reverse complement strand
GCAATATCGATTAGACTTTTACGGGTAATTCCATCCAAAATTCTTTCGCTAGTTGGTGCAGTAAAAATGGTGTCGTTAATTCTAAAGAACACATTCATTGTACCCGCTTCTTCTAGTTTGGTATGTGTAGCGTCATCCGTCCAAATGATTTGTTGGAAACCACTTTCATTGGCTAATTTCGTTGGATAAAATTGAGCAGAATAATTTCCAGCCGCTTTTGCAGCACCAATTCCACCATTTGCGGCGCGACTGTAATGTTCCGCAATAATCACTTTTACTTCGCCCGAATAGTAGGAACGTGCAGGGGAAAGAATAATCATAAATCGATATTGGGTTGAAGGCGCAGCAATTACACCAGATCCAATAGCAATCATAAAAGGTCTGATATATAATGTGTTTCCAATTCCTTTTTTAACCCAATTCCGTTCCAAATCAATTAGTTGGTGTAAACCACTCATAAAAATAGAGGCATCAACTTCTGGCATTGCCATACGAACAGCCGATTTATTGAATCGTTCTAAATTTTGTTCTGGACGAAACAACCAAACTTCATCGTTCTCATCTTTATAAGCTTTCATTCCTTCAAAAATAGCTTGTCCATAATGAAAAACTTTAGCCGATGGATCTAATAAAAAAGGTTGATAAGGTGTTATTTGAGGTTTTTGCCAAGCTCCATTTTTAAAATCACAGACAAACATGTGGTCGGTGAACGTAGTTCCGAAAGATAAGTTATCAAAATCAATAGAATCAATTTTTGAAGCAGAAACCGTTTCTATATCGATTTCGTGAGTGTTTTTTGGACTCATTAACAATGTGTTTTAGTTGTTTAATCAGTTGTATTTCAACTATATGAATAACAATTGTTGGTAAACAATCATTTTTGATATATATTTCGGCTAAATTAACAAAAAATTGAATAATTTATTATTTATGTATAAGTTATTTGCGACTTTTTAGATTTTCTTTATTCTCATTATAAATTATTATCAAATCACTAATTTAAAAGGAAATTTTTTAAAATAATTGATTTGTAATTTCAATAAACCAACTATTTTTGTAGTTAAAAATATTTTTTAATTTTAAATAAATTTAACATGAAAAAAAGTGTACTGATTGTTTGTTCCGTATTAGTAATGGCAAGTTGTAATACAAAAAAAAATGATGCTAAAATAGAAGCAAAACCTGAAATGAACTATGCTACTTTTGGTGATAGCATTAATGCGGAAGGTGCTTTGACTAAAGACGAAATGTTAGCAAAATACAATACGTTAAAAGCTGGAGATACTATTGATGTAAAATTTAAAGCTACCATTAAAGACGTTTGTCAGAAAAAAGGATGTTGGATGAATTTGGTTTTAGCAAATGAAAAAGAATCATTTGTTCGATTCAAAGATTATGGATTTTTTATGCCTAAAAACGCTGCTGGAAGTGAAGCCATTGTTAATGGTAAAGCTTTTGTAAGCATTGAAAGTATTGATGAGTTGAAACATTACGCAAAAGATGCTGGCAAATCACAAGCTGCAATTGATAGCATCGTTGCTCCAAAAACGAACTATTCATTCCTGGCTAATGGTGTTTTAATCCAAAAATAAATGAAAAAAAGTATTTTATTTATTGCGCTAAGTTTGCTATTCGTTCATTGTAAAGACGTATCTACTGAAAAAGTTGCTTCAGAAAAAAAATCTTGTTCCAAACCGAAAAAGTTTGATATGTATCAAGCATCCGAAATGGCTGCTTTGATGGAACAGATGTACGTGGAAAATACACGATTGAAAGAACGAATTAGTAAAGGAGATACCATAGGGAAATTTCCAAGTTATTTTTTGAAAATTTATTCAGCAAAATTTACTGACGAAACGGATAATGATGCCTTTTTTAAGGAAAAAGCCAACGATTATATCAAAGCACAACAATTGATTTACAGCGATCCGAATAATGCAAAAGCCCATTTTAACGCAGGTGTTGATGCTTGTGTTACTTGTCATGAAGGCAAATGTGGCGGGCCGATTCCGAAAATCAAGAAATTGTACATTCATTAATTTTGATACGAAATATCATAACAACCCAAGATGGTTCAACAACCATTTATTTGCCAGAATGGGAGGAACATTATCATTCTAAACATGGAGCCATACAAGAGGCCCTACATGTGTTTATAAAAAATGGACTTTCTGCACTTCCAAAAAAAGAAATTACGATACTTGAAATTGGTTTTGGTACGGGTTTGAATGCCTTTGTAACTTTTTTAGAAGCAAAAAAAAACAATTTGACTATTGATTATGTTGGCGTTGAAGCCTATCCAATGGTTACAGAAGAGGTGTTACAAATGAACTATGTTTCGGAATTGAATGCTGAAAATGAAAGTGCCATTTTTCAAAAAATGCACGATAGCGACTGGAATGAAAGAATTGAATTAGCCAATAGTTTTAATCTAACGAAAAGAAATCAATTTTTTGATGAAATAACCGATATCGAACAATTTGATATTATTTATTTTGATGCTTTTGGTTACCGAGTGCAGCCCGAACTTTGGAGTACGGCTATTTTTAAAAAAATGTATGAAGCACTTAAAATAAATGGAATACTGGTTACTTATGCTGCCCGTGGCGTTGTAAAACGCAGTATGATTGAAGTAGGTTTTACCGTTGAAAAATTACCTGGCGCTCCTGGAAAGAGAGAAATGTTTAGAGCCCGAAAACAGTAGCATATATTTAAAAAACAAAATTATTAACAGTAATAAATGTTTTTTTAACGTTTTCTTCTCAATTCGTATTCTTTAATTAATTAAATTTGAACAGAACAAATACTTACGGTTTTAACAAAAAAATGGCTTTCATTTATGACAAAAACAATGTTTAGTTACACAAAAAACATACTCGAAAGAGTAAGTTTTGATCCGATTCTTTTTTGTAAAGAAGTGGAGAAAGCGTTAAAAACACTATTGCCTTATGAAATTGAGCTTTTAGCGGAATGGCTTTTTCAATATACAAAAGAAAAACCGGAATTAAAACAATGCAGGATTTATTTAACCTAACTAAACTAAAAGGAGCCTAAATAGTTCCTTTTTTTTATGGTATAGGGTAGGGGCTTTGATTTTTAAAATGTTTATATATTAAACAGTTTCTCTCTTAAAAATTTAGGCCATGTACAGAATGATATATGATTACACTAAAAATAGTATCGAAAGAGTTAGTTCTGATACATTGCGTTTTAAAAGAGAATTAAAAAAAGCTTTACGCAATTTATTACCTTTTGAAATTGAAAAATTGAGAAATTGGTAGTCTTATTTTACACAAAATAAACCTGATTTACAGCAATGTGTGATTGAAGTAAATTTTTAACCATTCAATCTATTATTTTTTGTTTAAAGGACTAATTATTTGTACATTTTGAAAAGTTATTGCTCCTCTAATTACTCCCGAAATGGTGTTTCGTAATGCCTCAATAATCTGAATCTTAAGTTCTGTTTTTGGGTAAATCAAACTTACTTCACGTGCGGGTTTAGGCTCTTTAAAATGGCGTAATTTATTTTTATCTTTTTCTTTCAAATCCAATGTGTGCAAATAAGGAAGAAGCGTTGTTCCCAAGCCTTCATCTGCAAGTTTAATTAACGTTTCAAAACTGCCACTTTCTAATTGAAAAACGGTACTATTCTTTTCTTTTTCACTTTTGCATAAATTTAGAATCCCATCTCTAAAGCAATGACCGTCTTGCAAAAGTAAAATTTCATCAATTTTCAAATCTGATATTTCTATTTCTTCTTTACTTGAAATACTATGATTTTCCGGAATGTAAGCTACAAAAGGCTCAAAATACAATACAATCTCTTTAAGTTTTTCTTCTTGCAGCGGGGTTGAAGCTATAGCAGCATCGAGATGTCCATTTTTAAGTTTGACAATAATTTCGTCCGTATTTAATTCTTCAATGATTAGTTTTACTTTTGGATATTTATTGATAAAATTTTTCAAAAACATAGGCAAAAGTGTTGGCATAATTGTAGGTATGATTCCCAGTCTAAATTCACCACCTACAAACCCTTTTTGTTGTTCAACAATATCTTTTATTCGATCTGCTTCGTTAACAATATTTTTAGCTTGATTTACTATTTTTTGACCAATTTCTGTGAGCTGAATTGGTTTTTTAGTTCGATCAAATATTATTATTTTGAGTTCTTCCTCAATTTTTTGAATTTGCATGCTTAAAGTGGGTTGG
>CAIRNC010000124.1 GCA_903879875.1 uncultured Bacteroidota bacterium | reverse complement strand
TCAATGTATATTTTATTTTCTATACTCCAAAAAATGATTTAATAAAAATTCCGTAGAGCTGTCATGCTTATGAACTGTTTGTGAGTTTATTTCTCCTAAAATGGAATTAGCCAATTGTTTCCCTAATTCTACACCCCATTGGTCATAACTGAAAATATTCCAAATTACACCTTGCACAAAAATTTTATGTTCATATAAAGCTATTAATGACCCTAAACTTTCAGGCGTTAATTTCTGAATTAAAAGGGTATTTGTAGGTTTGTTTCCTGAAAAAACTTTAAACGGTAGTAAAAAAGAAGCTTTATCAGGATTCATATTTTGTTTTGTGAACTCATTGTTGACTTCTGTCTCGGTTTTACCATTTAACAATGCTTCTGTTTGTGCAAAAAAGTTAGACATTAATTTATCATGGTGATCTTGGTCGCCATATAATGGTTTTACAAATCCAATAAAGTCGGTTGGAATCATTTTCGTGCCTTGATGAATCAATTGAAAAAAGGCATGTTGTGAATTAGTACCTGGTTCTCCCCAAATTATAGTTCCGGTTTGATATTTCACTACATTCCCGTCACGGTCAACACTTTTTCCGTTGCTTTCCATGATTCCTTGTTGTAAATAAGGAGCTAATTTTTGAAGATATTGTGTATATGGAATCAATGCTTCACTTTCAGCACCGAAAAAATTATTATACCAGATGCTCAATAAAGCCAATAAAACGGGAATGTTTTTGTCGAAATCAGCCGTTTTAAAATGTTCATCCATTTGATTGGCCCCAAACAACAATTTATCATAATTGTCATAACCAACAGCTAAACTTATTGACAATCCAACGGCACTCCAAAGTGAAAATCGTCCACCAACCCAATCCCACATCGGAAAAACGTTATTTGCGTTAATACCAAATTCGGTTACTTTTTGGATATTTGTAGAAACAGCTACAAAATGTTGGGCTACATCTTTTTGACTTGCCGATTTCAGGAACCATTTTCTAATAGTTTCAGAATTGGTAAGCGTTTCTTGAGTTGTAAATGTTTTGGAAACAATGACGAATAAAGTAGTTTCAGGATTTAACTTTTTAATAATTTCATTTACATGATCACCATCAACATTTGAAACAAAATGGAGGTTCAAATGATTTTTGTAAAACTGTAAAGCCTCAACTGCCATAGCTGGTCCTAAATCGGAACCACCGATACCAATATTTACTACATCCGTAAATGCTTTTCCTGTAAAACCTTTTCTTATGCCATTTACAACTTCATTAGTAAATGCTTTAATTTTATTTTTAACTTCAAAAACTTCGGGCATAACGTTTTGTCCGTCAACATTTACTGTCGCTGATGCTGAAGCACGCAAAGCGGTATGAAGCACCGCTCTATTTTCTGTTTGATTGATGATATCTCCATCAAAATATTTAGAAATTGCATCTTTTAAATCAACTTCTTGAGTTAATTTTAATAGTAAATCAATGGTTTCGTTATTAATGATATTTTTAGAATAATCTACCAAAAAATCATTCCATTTTATGTGAAATTTTGCTGTTCGTTCTTTATCGTTTTTAAACATCTCTTTCATAGAAACGGATTGCATTTCCTGAAAGTGAGTCTGAAGATTTTGCCAAGCGAGAGTAGTTGTTGGGTTTGTGTTTTTTAAAGACATAATTATAAATTTTAAAAAT
>CAIRNC010000123.1 GCA_903879875.1 uncultured Bacteroidota bacterium | reverse complement strand
TCTGGCTTTGTAAAATTCTTGCGCAGGCGTAATCTCGGTGACGACGGGCTTTTTAAATTCTCCCGATTTCTCTAATTTCTCCTTTGACGCCAATGCCTCGGCTTTTTGTTGTGGCGTGTAATAAAAAATAACCGAGCGGTATTGTGTGCCTACATCTTCGCCTTGTCGGTTTAGTGTCGTTGGATTGTGAACGGTAAAAAATACTTTTAATATTTCATCCACACTTGTTTTAGAAGCATCATAAGTAATCTGAACCACTTCAGCATGACCTGTAGCTCCAGTGCAAACTTCGGCATAGGTTGGATTTTTAGTTTTCCCGCCAGAAAAACCAGAAACAACAGCGGTAACACCTTCCAATTGTTCGTAAACCGCTTCTACACACCAATAGCATCCACCACCCAAAGTAATTGTTTCAAGAGTAGGTTTAGCAACAACGCCTTGTTCTGGAACAAAATCCATAGAAATAGCATTCATACAATAGCGTTTGTTCGTTGGAGCGGGACCGTCATCAAACAAATGTCCTAAATGACTGTTACATCTTCCGCAAAGTGCTTCGGTGCGTTGCATTCCAAACGAATTATCAGCTTTGAAAGTGATGCTTTCTTTGTTGTCTTGTTCAAAAAAACTAGGCCAACCACAACTACTGGTGAATTTTTGATTGGACTTGAATAATTTATAACCACAGGCTGCACAATAATAGGTGCCTTTCGTCTCTGAATTCCACATGGTACCTGTAAATGCTCTTTCGGTATCCGCTTTTCTTGCTACTGCATAAAGATCTGGCGATAATACTTTCTTCCATTCCGTATCGGTTAGTATTAATTTTTCTGTGTTTGTATTAGAATAATACGGATTTTCGGGCTTGTTAATTGCGTTTTCCATTAATGTTGATTTTGAAGTTGAGTCTGATTTTGAAGTTGAGTCTGATTTTTTTGTAGATTGCCCACAAGCATTAAGAATGAAAAGGGGCAAAAGTACGAGGATACTGAGAATTAATTTTGAATTTTTCATAGTGTCTATTTAATTTCTTTTACAAATTTACAGTACAAGTCTATTAGAAAATGTCATATACAATACAAATAGGTTTGATTTATAGTAAGTTTAACGTTTGTTAATCTTATTTAGAGCAATATTCAAAGTTGTATTTAGGGTTTATTTTCAAAAATAAATAATCCATTGACATGAATTTATAGTAATAATTGCCATAAATTAAAAAATGAATTTGCTAATTTTTAAATCTAATTTTATAAAATATTGATTTTTTTATACTAGAAAATGCTGTTTAGACAAAGTATGATAGTGTAAGAACGATTAAAAATGACGTATATCAACTAAACATTACCACAACATTAATAAAAAAACATGCAATTATATCGTTGTAGTTACTTTGAAATACCTTGTTTTTATTAATAAAGTCATATATTTTTCAAATAACTTTAAGTGTTTGTCAGAAAAAATACATTCGTATAGTTTTTATATACTACAAAGTTGAAAATTCGACAAAAAGCTAAATTATATTTGGAACTTAACCATTAACATAAAATATTATGAAAAAAATTCTTTTATTATTTTTCCTAATGACTATTTCATTAGGGTTTGCTCAGCCTGGTGCATCTCCTTCGGATCCGCCTGCTAGAAATGCATGGGATGTTTTTTCCATGTACAGTGACTCCTATTCTAATCAATCAGGGGTTCAGTTTTTAACTTTTGGTGGTACTACCATTAATGCTGACTACACACCAGCAGGAGGAAATCCATCCAAGTATTATACGGGTCATAGCTACTCAGGAATACAAGTAAACACTGCTGGTAGTCTTGACGTATCTCAGATGACACACTTGCATTTTGATGTATGGTCGCCTAATTTTAATTCAATGGCTATTAAATTAGAGTCTTCTACAGGTACTGCTAAAGAATTAAGTGTTACTGGAACAATTGTTCCATCAGCTTCAACTAGAAGTCAATGGATAAGTATTGATTTAGCATTGAGCACTTATAACACAGGCAATATATTAACAAGCTTAAAGTATATTGTTCCTGTTACTTTTGGACAAAATGCAACGCTATATGTAGATAATATTTATTTCTACAGACCTGCAACAACTTCTCAACCACCAACTTTTGGAACATTTACTGTACCAGCTAAATTGGTAGGAGATTCAAACTTTACTATTACTGCTCCAACTTCTAATAGTAATGGTGCTTTTACTTACACTAGTAGTAATACTGCTGTTGCCACAATTGTAAGTGGTAATCAAATACACATTGTTGGTGCAGGTTCATCAGTAATAACTGCTAGCCAAGCTGCTTCTGGAAGCCTTGTTGCTGGATCTACTACGGCTACATTAAATGTATCTTATCCGCCAATGACAACTGATGCTCCTACAGCTCCAGCTAGAAATGCATGGGATGTAATTTCTCTTTATTCTAGTACATATACAGATCTTACAGGAATCAACTGGTTTCCAAATTGGGGGCAAGCTACTACACATGCTACTTACACTCCAAATGCAAATGAAACTCACCTTTATCAAAACTTAAATTATCAAGGTGTTCAATTAGCTGCTAATACTGATATTAGCGCTATGACAACTTTGCACGTTGATATTTATTCGCCAGATGCAACTGCTTTGGATTTCCGTATTATTTCTGGTGGAGAATTCAACAAAACATTAACTTTAGTTCCAGGACAATGGAATAGTTTTGACATTCCTTTATCTCAATATACAGGAGCTAATTTAACAGTTCTTAATCAATTAAAATTTCAAACCAATCCATTTGGCGCTTTAAGAAATATTGTTTATTTAGATAATGTTTATTTTTACAGACCAGCAACTGCTTTGCCTTCGCCATCACTTTCTAACTTTACTGTAGCTGCTCAAGCTGTTGGATCTTCTAGTTTTACTTTAACAGATCCTACTTCAAATAGTGCTGGTACATTCTCTTATTCAAGTAGCAATACAAATGTAGCTACAGTTAGCGGAAATACCGTTACTGTGGTAGGATTAGGTAGTACAACAATTACTGCAACTCAAGCGGGTACAGATAGCTATAGTTCTGGAACAATAACTGCTGTATTTAATGTAACTCCAGCAGCTGCGCCATCACCAACTGTTGATGCTTCGCATGTAATTTCATTGTTTAGTGACGCTTATACTAATGTTGCAGGAACAAATTGGTTTCCGAACTGGGGTCAAACAACAGTTGTTACTGATCTTTCAATTGGTGGAAATACAACTAAAAAGTATACCAACTTAAATTATCAAGGTGTACAATTTACTGGTGTTGTTAATGCTTCAGCTATGGTTAGTTTACACATGGATATTTGGACACCTGATTGTACTTCGTTACAATTAGTTTTGATAAATCAACCAGCTCCAGAACAAAGTGTTACGTTAACACCTACTTTATCAGGTTGGAATAGTTTTGATATTTTGTTGTCTCAATTTACAAATATTAACTTAGCTAACATAGGTCAATTCAAATTTGTAGGTACACCAAGTGGATCAACTGTTTATTTAGACAATATTTATTTTAGTGACGTTCCTGTTACTGTAGCTCCAATAATTTCAGGTTTTTCAGTACCTTCAAAAGAGCTAGGTGCTGCTGATTTTAATTTAACTGCTCCAACAAGTAGTAGTTCAGGCGCATTTACTTACTCAAGTAGTAATACAAATGTTGCTACAATTAATGGAAATACAGTTACTGTTGTTGGTATTGGAACAACAACTATTACGGCTACTCAAGCTGCTGCAGGAAATTATTTTGGTGGGTCAACTACAGCAAACTTAGTAGTAATTGCACCATTACCTACAGCTCCAGATAGTGCTGCACCAACACCTCCTGCAAGAAATACAGGTGATGTTAAATCTTTGTTCAGTGACGCATACACTAATATATCCGGTACGAATTGGTTTCCAAACTGGGGACAATCGACTACTATGGAAGATACAACAATCGCAGGAAATAATACAAAAGTTTATTCAAATATGAATTATCAAGGTGTGAATTTTGCTTCAGCTGTAAATGCATCAGCAATGACCAAATTACATATTGATATATGGAGTTCAACTTGTACCGCTTTTGATGTATATCCAATAGTTCCTGGTCAAGCAGAACAAAAAGTAACTTTGACACCTACAACAGCTGGTTGGAGCAGTTTTGATATTGATTTGACTCAGTATACTATTCCTTTGACAAATATTATGCAAATGAAATTTGTAGCTACTCCTTCAGGAACTAAAGTGTATTTAGATAATATTTATTTCTGGAAGCCAGACACTACTCCAAACATTACTGGATTTAGTGTTCCTTCAAAATTAATTGGGGCAGCTCCGTTTACTTTATCTGCGCCATCAAGTAATAGTTCAGGTGCTTTTACATACACTAGTAGTAATACAAATGTAGCAACTATAGTTGGTAACACTGTAACCATAGTTGGAGTAGGTTCAACAACAATTACAGCAACACAAGCTGCTGCTGCTCCTTTTATTACTGGATTCACATCTGCTACTTTATTAGTATCATATCCAGGTCCAACATTTGGTCCAAATGCACCAACTTTAGATGCTTCGAGAGTAATTTCATTGTACAGTAATGCTTATACTAACGTTTCTAATATTGATTGGTTTCCAAACTGGGGACAAATAACTCAAGTTACTAACACAACTGCTGGAGGTAATGATGTTAAAAAATACACCACTATGAACTATCAAGGAGTTCAATTTGCTACTCCAATTGATGCAACTGCAATGACTCATATTCATTTAGATGTTTGGACACCTAATTGTACTGCGTTTGAAGTATACTTAGTTAACCAAACTATTGCTGAGCAAAAAGTGACACTTACGCCAACATTATCAGGATGGAATTCTTTTGATATACCATTACACCAATATACTAACATTAACTTGGCAAGTATTGGTCAACTTAAGTTGGTTAGTGCTCCTTATGGAACAGGTGAATTGTATTTAGATAATATTTATTTTAGTAAACCAATAGCTGCACTTAGTAGTGCAATATGTGGAGGTGCTATAGCTGCTTTAAATACAAATATTAATACAACAGTAATAACTGGATACCAAATGTATCGTTTTGAGGTTTCAAATGGAGCTACAGTAGTAGGTACAATAGAAGCTCCAAAATATAACTTCAATTTAAACCAATTAGCTGGAATTACATACGGAACTACATATAGTATTCGTGTTGCAGTTAAAATAAATAATGTTTGGGGCGATTATGGTTCATCTTGTGACGTAACAACACCTACTTTGAGTAATGCTACTGTTATTACAACGAAAGTAGCACCAGCATTCTGTGGTACAACTTTAGCTGCTTTAGACACTAAAATTGCTGCTACGACAGTTCAAAATGCAACTGGTTATCGTTTTGAAATTATAACTGGAGGTGTAACTACAGTTTATGATTCTTCTACTTATAACTTTAGGTTAGCAGATGCAGGTGTAGCCGCTTATGGTACAACATACGCAATTCGAGTTGCGGCTTTAGTAAGTGGTACTTACGGAAATTATGGAGCATCTTGCAATGTATCAACTCCTGTATTAGCTTTGAATACAGTTCCTACAACTACCATTCAACCAAGTTTCTGTGGAGCTACCTTAGCTGCATTGAACACCAAAATACCAGCAGTTATGGTAACTGGAGCTACAAAAGCTCGTTTTGAAGTTACAATTGCAGGTGGATCACCGGTAGTTTATGAAGTAGCTGCTTACAACTTTAGACTTTCTCAAACTGGGGTTGCTGTACTTTATAATACTGATTATTCTATTCGTGTAGCGGCTTTAGTTGGTGGTGTTTGGGGTAATTATGGCGCTTCTTGTACTATAACGACTCCTGCAGCAGTTATATCTAGATTGAAAGCTAAAACTTTTGAAGTTTCTGCTTATCCAAATCCATCTGATAGTGCTTTCAATTTGAACTTAGAAACTCCTAACAAAGAAGATGTAACTATTGCTGTTTATGACATGATGGGTAAATTGGTAGAAACTCACCAAGTTAACCCTACAGAAGTTGCCAACTTACAAATAGGTAGCAACTTTGCAGCAGGTATCTATAATGTTATTGTTTCTCAAGCCAACGAAATGCAAGCCATTCGTTTGATTAGAAAATAGTAATTAGTGATTATTTTCTAGTTAATAGAAATTAGTCCTTAAAACTTAAAACCCTCTTCAATTCCTTACGGAGTTGGAGGGTTTTTTTTATATAATAAACTCAATCATAACCTACTAGCAACAATTTAGTAATATAGAGTAACTAGTTTTGTAAAAACAAACTATGAAACGAAAACGAAAAATTCCTTTAGTTGTTGTAAGTGATGTACACCTTGGAACGTATGGCTGCCATGCCAAAGAATTGCTACAGTATTTAAAATCCATCCAACCGCATACATTGGTTTTAAATGGCGACATTATAGATATATGGAGTTTTAGCAAACGCTATTTTCCTGTTGCTCACATGGAAGTATTGCGGTATATCATTAAAATGTCCAATCTTGGTACACGCGTGATTTACATTACTGGAAATCATGATGAAGCGTTGCGAAAATATTCCGATTTTATTTTAGGAAATTTTGAATTGGTAGATAAATTAATCTTGGATTTAGACGGAAAAACTACTTGGATTTTCCATGGCGATGTTTTTGATTCTTCAACAAAAGGGTATGCTAAAATAGTAGCAAAGCTTGGAGGGAAAGGCTACGATTTACTGATATTGCTGAATAGTTTCGTCAATTGGGTTTTAGTATCCTTTGGAAGAGAAAAGAGAAGTTTTTCTAAAGCCATAAAAAATAGCGTAAAAAAAGCCGTTTCCTTTGTATCTAATTTTGAAACTACTGCAGCAGAAATAGCCATCGAAAAAAAATACAGTTATGTCGTTTGTGGGCACATTCACATGCCACAGAAAAAAACAGTTACAACCAAAAACGGCAAGGTTTTGTATTTGAACAGTGGTGACTGGGTGGAAAATTTAACCGCACTCGAATACAAAAAAGAGAAATGGACAATTTACCAATACAACAAATCGGATTATGCTCAATTTGAAAGTCAAGAAGAAAAAGTAGTCAATGATATTGTTTCTAAAATTTTATCCTAAAAAAATTCATCAAGATAATTTCACTCCATAAAAATTAGCAATGAAAATATTTTACGCAATACAAGCCACGGGCAACGGACACATCAGTAGAGCTATTCAATTGTATCCGCATTTGAAAAAATTTGGTGAAGTAGATTTCTTTTTAAATGGAAATAATTCCAGCTTAACCATAGATTTACCCGTAAAGTTCAAAAGCAAAGGGTGTAGCTTGCATTACAGCAAGTGCGGTGGGCTTGATTATTGGGATATTGCCAAAAACATTCAACCCATCCAAATGTACAAAGAGGCAAAAGCCTTGCCATTAAAAAATTATGATATTGTTATAAATGATTTTGAAGCTATTACGGCACTCGCTTGCAAAATGCAAAAGGTACATTCCGTACAGTTTGGTCATCAAGCTAGTTTTGTTTCGGATGCAACGCCTCGTCCCGAAAAAAAGAGCCTCATAGGAGAACTCATTCTCAAACATTATGCTCCTTCACCGAAGCATATTGGGTTGCATTTCAAAAAATACGATTCCTTTATCTGTCCGCCAATTATCAAAGACGAAATTGTAAATGCCGCACCAACAAACAAGCATTACATCACGGTATATCTACCTTCGTTCCAAAAAAGTTGTTTGGAAAATGCTTTTACCAAACTACCAGAACGCCAATTTCATTGGTTTTTGAATGACATAAAATCGAAACACACTATAGGCAATGTTACTTTTTATCCTGTAAATCAAAAAGATTTTAATGAAAGTTTAATTCATTGTGAAGGTATTATTACTGGTGGCGGATTCGAAACGCCTGCCGAAGCTTTATATCTGGGCAAAAAAGTCCTCAGTATTCCCATTAGAAACCATTATGAACAAGAATGCAATGCCGCAGCCTTAAAGAAAATGGGCGTTCCCGTAGTTTATGACGCTGGCAACGATTTTCATACCATTATAGCAAACTGGTTGAACGCAAAAACAAACTACCCAAACATGCAAGCCAACAATATACCCGAAACCTTACAATTCTTGTTTGATACCTATAACGATTAGTTCGTTATTGATTTCTTAACGCTTTTTCAAAAAAAAATCCGACTTGTAAATGGTACAAGTCGGATTTTTTAGTAGCATAAGCTTTGATGAAGTTTTAGTGTTACTTCACCAAAGTCATTTCGTCCACAATATGCTTGGCTCCTGAGAATTTCTCGATTACCCATAAAACATAACGAATATCTACGTTGATGGTTCTTTGTAAATTTGGGTCAAATATCACGTCGCCCGCCATCGCTTCGATGTTTCCGTCAAAAGCAAGACCAATTAGTTCTCCTTTTCCGTTCAAAACGGGTGAACCCGAGTTACCACCTGTAATGTCGTTATCGGTCAAGAAGTTCACGTGTAATGTGCCATCTTTGTCAGCAAAACGACCGTAATTTTTGGCTTTATTCATGTCGATTAAACGAACAGGCAAATCAAATTCATCGTCTCCTTTTTTGTATTTTTTAACCATTCCGTCCATCGTAGTATAGTTATTCACTTTAGCATCGTTGCGTTTGTCAGCAGGCAAGGCACGTACTTTTCCATAAGTCAAACGTAGTGTAGAATTGGCATCGGGATATTTTATTGTTCCAATTCTAGATGCTCTTAAACCTTCCACCAAAAGTCGATAAGAGGCGGAAAAATCGTTTTGTGCTTTGGAAATTTCGTCTGACTTTGACGTAAAATGCGTTAACATTTCATTGGATAATATATAAAGAGGATCTTTTGATAACTGTTCTAAATTTGGGTTTTCTAGAAATTTAGTAATTTTATCAACCGAGGTTAATAAACTGGCATCAAAAGTTTCTGCCACATATTTATTAAAATTATATTTGGTAGGCGCACCCATTCTTTCAACATAAGGAGCAATTCCGTATCGTTGAGATTTAGTAGCATATAACTGCAACTGCGCCGCTAACAAGTCTGTTTCTGCTGGTAAATACAAATCTTTAAACATCTCTTTTACCATTATCTGAATGTCTTCAGATGTTTCAGCTCGTTTGGTTTCATCAGCTTTGGCATAGTTTTCTAATTGTTTCCCAAGCGTTCTACCGATGCTTCCAAAAGCGGTCGTTCTAAATAATTGTTGTAAATAATTATCATGTTTTGCTTTTTCATTAGTCAAAGCATAAAATTTATTAATAGTTGCAATTACATTTCCATATTTATCTTTGTTTTCTGGTTGATTTGCCCATAAGTCAAATTTAGCTTCTTGAGCTGCTTTGGATTTTGCCGTTCCAAATTTGGTCAAAGCATCAATCATTCCTTGACGGTTTTTCCAATAATTGGCAGTTGAAGCATATTTTGAAGCATAAACCAAATTCATTGCTTCACTTTGATTCATATATTTTTTCATGTTGTCCATACCTGTTTTCGCACCTTCAACCCAAGCAGGATAAGCATATTTTACATTTTGCTCAATTCCACCAGCAGGCATCCAACGATTGGTTCGACCTGGATAACCCAATATCATAGCGAAATCGCCTTCTTTTACTCCTTTTAAATTTACAGGTAAATAGTGTTTTGGATTTAATGGCACGTTATTTTCAGAATAATCCGCTGGATTACCATCTTTATCAGCATAAATTCTAAACATAGAGAAATCGGCTGTATGACGAGGCCACTCCCAATTGTCAGTATCGCCTCCAAATTTTCCCAAACTTTCTGGCGGAACACCTACCAAACGCACATCTTTATAATCCTGATAAACAAAGTAGTAATATTCATTTCCTTGAAAAAAAGGACGAACAGAAACGGTGTATTTTCCGCCTTCGTTGTTTTCTTTTTCGATTAATGCAATTTCTTGATTAATCGCTTTTTCGCGTTCTAATTCGTTCATTTTATCATTTACTTTTGATAAAATTCTTTGAGACACATCGTCCATTCGCACAAAGAAACGAACATATAAACTCGATGGTTTTAATTCGGATTTTTTGGTATCTGCCCAATAACCGTCTTTCAAATAGTTTTTGTCGGCAGTTGATAATTCAGCAACGGCATCATAACCGCAATGATGATTGGTTAAAACCAAACCATCTTTTGAAATTAATTCGGCAGTACAACCACCGTTAAACTGTACAATGGCATCTTTCACACTGTGATGGTTGATACTGTAAATTTCTTCAGCTGTCAATTGCAAGCCCATTTTCTGCATATCCCGATGATTTAATCTTTCTATAAACATCAAGAACCACATCCCTTCGTCTGCTTTTACACTAGTTGGAACAAGCATAATGGCAACAAGAAATGATAAAATAATTTTTTTCATAATAGCTATTTTTTTTAGTGATGCGAATATAAATCATTTTCGCAATTCAAGAAGACATTATTTGAGAAAAACTAAAACGATGTAGTGAATTTTAACTAAAATTTCTAATATTAATACTATTTTCGCATCATTAAAAACTTTTAGAACAACCATTCCATAATTTCAATATTACAATGAACGTGCTTACACAATCTTTCCATACCAAATACAATACGGCTCCTTTTTCGCAAATAAAATTAACCGATTATCAACCCGCTTTTGAAGAAAATATTGCAAAAGCGAGAGCAGAAATTGATGCTATTACAAATAATCCCGAAGCACCTACTTTTGAAAATACGATTGTAGCTTTGGATTTTTCAGGAAATTTATTAGATCGACTGTCGTCTATTTTCTTTAATTTGAATTCGGCAGAAACCTGCGATGAAATGCAAAAAATAGCGCAAGAAGTCTCCCCATTATTAACTGCTTTTGGAAACGATATTGCTTTAAACGAAGCATTATTCCATCGTGTGAAAGCCGTTCATAACCAAAAAGAAAACTTAAATTTAACACCCGAACAAGCGACTTTGTTGGACAAAAAATATAAAAGTTTCTCAAGAAATGGCGCTTTACTTTCAGAGAATGACAAATTGAAATTACGTGAAATTGATGCCAGTTTAGCCAAACTAAAATTGACTTTTAGCGAAAACGTTTTGGCAGAAACCAACAATTATCAACTTCACATAACGAACGAAAATGATTTAAAAGGCTTGCCTGAAGATGCTAAAGAAATGGCACATTCATTAGCAAAATCAAAAGAGTTGGAAGGCTGGATTTTCACATTGGACTTCCCAAGCTATTTGCCGTTTGTAACTTACATTGACAATCGCGAATTGCGAAAAGAAATGGCTATTGCTGCAGGTAAAAAAGCGTTTCAAAATAACGCATTCGACAATAAAGAAATTACGTTGAACATAGCTAAATTACGTTTTGAAAGAGCCAATTTATTAGGTTATTCCACCCATTCTCATTTTGTTTTAGAAGAACGAATGGCACAAAATCCAGAAAAAGTAAAATCATTTTTGAACGATTTATTGGCCAAAGCTAAACCCGCTTCCGAGCGAGAGTTTGCGCAATTGACGGCTTTTGCAAAAGAAATTGACGGTATCGAGCAACTCGAAAAATGGAACGGTTCCTATTATGCCGAAAAGTTGAAACAAAAATTATTTAATTTAGATGACGAACTTTTGAAGCCCTATTTCCAATTAGAAAACGTTTTAAATGGTGCCTTTACTATTGCTGAAAAGCTTTATGGAATAACATTTAACGAAGTTTTTGACATTGAAACTTACCACAAAGACGTGCAAACTTTTGAAGTTTTGGACGAAAACAAAAAGTTGGTAGCCATTTTCTATTCTGATTTTTTTCCTAGAAAAGGAAAACGTAATGGTGCTTGGATGACTTCTTATAAATCCCAATTTATAAAAAACGGTAACAACGAAAGACCTCATGTTTCTATCGTTTGTAATTTCACACCACCAACCGAAAGCAAACCTTCTTTGTTGACTTTTAATGAAGTGGCCACTTTGTTTCATGAGTTTGGGCATGCTTTGCATGGAATGCTTGCGAACACTACTTATTCAAGTTTATCTGGGACTTCGGTCTATTGGGATTTTGTGGAATTGCCAAGTCAGGTTATGGAAAATTGGTGTTACGAGCCCGAAGCATTGGCTTTGTTTGCCAAACATTATGAAACAGGCGAAATTATTCCACAAGTTTATGTTGAAAAAATCAAGGAAAGTGCTAGCTTTTTAGAAGGAATGGCAACCTTACGACAATTGAGTTTTGGAATTTTGGATATGGCGTTTCATAGCAACAATCCAAACGAAATAAAAGACATCAAATCTTTTGAAAAAGCTGCTTTTGAAGGCACCACTTTGTATCCCGATGTGGCAGAAAATTGCATGAGCGTTTCCTTTTCACATATTTTTGCTGGCGGCTACTCTTCAGGATATTATAGCTACAAATGGGCAGAAGTGCTTGATGCAGATGCGTTTGCCTATTTTCAAGAATCTGGTATTTTTAATATAGAAGTTGCAACAAAATTCAAAGAAAACGTACTTTCAAAAGGTGGTACCGAACTGCCGATGGAATTGTACAAACGTTTTAGAGGACAAGAACCAAAGCCAGATGCATTGTTGAAAAGAGCGGGTTTGATTTAGAACTAAATCAACTTTAATTTTTAAAAACAGAAGGCTTAAAATTACGCTCAATCTTGCTTATATTTGCACAAACACACTACTAATGAATTATTTTTCATCGGATTTTAAACTAGGAATCCTTGGCGGAGGGCAACTCGGCAAAATGCTTTTGGCTGAAACTCGAAAATTTGATATTCAAACTTACATTCTTGACCCAAGCGATGAAGCTCCATGTAAAATAGGATGCAACAAATTTTTTCAAGGTGATTTAATGGATTTTCAAAGCGTTTATGATTTTGGAAAACAAGTAGATGTGTTGACTTTCGAAATAGAATTGGTGAATCTTGATGCTTTAGAAAAACTAGAATCTGAAGGAAAAAAAGTTTATCCTTCTCCAAAAACGCTAAAGCTAATTCAGAATAAAGGCGTTCAGAAAGATTTTTATGTGAAAAATAATATTCCAACCGCAAGATTTGAAAAATTCTCCAGTTTACAAAATCTGAAATCAGCAATCAATATTCAACAATCTACAATCCATTTCCCTTTTGTTTGGAAATGTACCGAGTTTGGTTATGACGGAAACGGTGTCAAAATCATTCGTAGTATTGAAGATGTTGACAATTTGCCCAACGTAGAATGTATTGCAGAAGAAATGGTGGATTTCAAAAATGAATTGGCCGTAATCGTTTGTAGAAATCCTTCTGGCGAAATAAAAACGTATCCCGTTGTAGAAATGGAGTTTCATCCCGAAGCCAACCAAGTGGAATACGTCATTTGCCCCGCACGAATTGATGAAAATGTAGCGCAAACAGCACAAGAAATCGCTCTAAAAGTTTCCGAAAAGTTCCATCATGTTGGTCTTTTGGCTGTAGAAATGTTTCAAACTAAGAATGACGAAATCATCGTTAACGAAATTGCTCCAAGACCCCACAATTCGGGACATTATAGCATTGAAGCCAGTTATACTTCGCAATTTGAAAATCATTTGCGCGCCATTTTAAACTTACCTTTAGGAAATACCGCTAGTAAAGTGGTAGGAATTATGGTAAATTTGGTTGGTGCTGAAGGTTTTTCAGGAAATGTAGTTTATGAAAACATCGAAAAAATAATGGCAATGGAAGGTGTAACACCTCACATTTACGGAAAAAAACAAACCCGACCTTTTCGAAAAATGGGACACGTAACGATTGTAAATGAAGACATCAATGAAGCAAGGAGAATTGCAGAAATTGTGAAGAATACGATAAGAGTGATTAGTGACACAAATTAGCACAAATTTAATTTATGTAAATTTGTGTTTATAAAAAATCAAATTAGCCATAAAATTGGAAAAAATTAAAGTGATATAACAATTTGAAGATGACAAAAAAAATATTAAATATTATTTATTATTCATCAATTACATTTTGTGTTGTTTCGTTTTCATCTTTTTTATTTTCATTATTTTTCAATTCGTTTAATAAAACAACACCTAATTTAAAAGTTGGATTTCCGTTGAATTATTATTATCAATTTGAAATTAATGATAATTATTTATTACATGGTACAAATCCTAAAAATTTTATTTTAAATTATATATT
>CAIRNC010000122.1 GCA_903879875.1 uncultured Bacteroidota bacterium | reverse complement strand
GTTACAGTTACCGTATTACTTGCAACAGATAAATTTCCTGCAGCATCTTTAGCTTTTACTGTAAAAGCATAAGCAGTTGAAGCAGTTAATCCCGTAACTGCATAAGTTGTAGCAGTTGTAGTTGATCCTAATAAAACTCCCGCTTTGTAAACATTATAACCAGTAACGGCAACATTATCAGTAGCAGCAGTCCAAGATAAATTGGTTGTTGTGGTAGTTGTTCCTGAAGCAGAAAGGGTTGAAGCTGTTGGCGCTACAGTATCCGCAACTCCCGATGTGATGGTGAAATTTGTATTTGATACATCAAAGAAAATATGATTGGTTCCTTTTACCATAATTCTATTAGTTGTTCCTGGTGTATTTGGAATAGTAACCGCTTGTGTGCCATCATTTGGTGTTGCAGCAAGTAGTGTTGACCATGTTGTGCCTGAATTTGTAGAAATTAATATATCAACATTGGCACAATTTACTCCGTTTGCAGTTGTTCCTGCTACAGCCCAAGTTACCGTTTGAGTACTTCCTCCTGCATAAGACACTGCTGTATTTGGAGCAGTAACCGAGAAAGGACCAGCAGTTGCATTAACTGTAAGTATCATGTCGTCACTATTGTTTCCTGAACCTCCAGCTCTGTTATCTCTAACAGTAGCTCTAAAATTCATAGTTCTAGCTACTGATGGTAAAGCTTCAACAGTGAGTTCTGTACCTGCAGTTGTAGTTGCTCCAGTAAGTACAGATGCCATTTTAGGAAAATATCTTGTAGGAGAAGTGGTAGCGGTGTATGATCTAAAATTTACTCCAGTTGTTTTAGTTGCACTTGGTGCCGCTGTGGTAGTTTGAGAATCCATTTGTTCCCAATTATAAGTTAAAACATCACCATTTGCATCTGTTCCAGTTGCTGTAAGCATAAAAGGAGTACTTTTAGGAATAGTATAATCCAAACCTGCATTTGCAGTTGGAATTGCATTTCCAGTAGCGGTATTAACAGAACAAGTTTTAGCTTTAATATTATTGGTTACTTGTTGAATTGTGATAGCATGAAAATAGGCATCAGAATGCGGTTGAACATCTAATGTTGTAATTCCAGCATAACCCATAATTGTAGACCCAGAACCTGGTTCCATGTGAACGCCAGTACCTTCATTCCCTGTGGTAAAAGTATGGTTTCCACCAAATTGGTGCCCCAATTCGTGCGCTACATAGTCAATATCAAAATTGTCTCCCGATGGAATGCCATCTCCAGGAGAAGTGTAGCCACTACCTTTTGAACCATTTACGCATATACATCCAATACAACCGGCATTTCCGCCACCGCCAGAAGCGCCAAACAAGTGACCGACATCATAATTTGCTTCACCAATAACCGATGTTAAAGTTGACTGTAATTGTGCATTCCAACTTGACATACTTGCCGCAGCAGCATAAGGGTCAGTTGCAGCAGATGTATAAATAACCAAGTCATTATTGGCTACAAGTACCATTCTTGCAGAAAAATCTTTTTCAAAAACCCCGTTTACACGTGTCATTGAGTTGTTCATTGCGGCTAGAGCCAATGCTTTAGTTCCTCCAAAATAAGTGGTATATTCTCCAGTCACTGATAATGCTAATCGGAAAGTTCTTAGTAATGCATCATCAGCGTTAGGTCTTGCTGTTGCTTGATTCATTTGTGGAGCAACTACGTCCACTACATTGCATTCAAATTTATTTAAAGAAGCTACTTTGTCCGATTTTTTATAAACCGCATAAGTATTCAAATCTTTGGTATAAGGTTCAATAAAAACAGCCGATTTGTCTCCATATAATGTCATAGTTTGCAAACCTAAAGGCGATATACTAAAATAAATAGTTGCTGTTGGATTATCAATCCCTTGACCGATATACGATTTGATTTCAGGATATTTTGCTGCTAATTGCGCATCCATATTAGACGATTCTACGATTTTAAATCGTTCAAACTGTCCTTCTCCATTTGGAAAAGAAGCAATTACACTTGATTTCCCAGAAAGCACATTTCTTTGTGGAGCATTCGAGAGCAAGTTTTTCAACGCATTTGCATCCAACTCCAGTAAATTTGGATTGGTAATTTGCATTTTATTTTCATAAACAGCGTCATTACTTTTTTTGATGGTTTTTTTCCAAAAATTTCCTTCTTGAGCGAAAGAAAAACTTGTAATTGCAAGTAAAGCAATAGAAAGTAGTTTGTTTTTCATAAAATTTTGTTTTAGAATTAATAAATTCAGAAATCAAATATAATTTTTTTATTTAACAATTCAATTTATTTGCATTAAATTTATTAAATCAATACTATTTACGTTACTTTTAAGAGATATATTAAATGAAATCTGTGTTTTCATGCCTATTATACCGTAAGGTTATTCTTAAATAATTTAAATTAAATCAGTGGTATTGTTTTGAAATAATTTAAAAAAACTTATTTTTATAAAAAATTTAAAGCATGAGTTGGAGCTTTTGGGAACTTAAAAACTGGTTTACAAATGTAGATTATACAATTGTAGGTAGTGGAATTGTTGGTATTCACACCGCTTTACACTTGCGGGAACGTTTTCCAGAAAGTAAGATTCTAATACTTGAAAGAGGTGTTCTACCACAAGGAGCTAGTACTAAAAATGCTGGATTTGCTTGTTTTGGAAGCCTTTCAGAAATCATAGACGATTTAAAATCGCATTCCGAAGAAGAAGTCATTCAGTTGGTTCAAAAACGTTGGCAAGGTTTGCAATTGTTACGAAAACGTGTGGGAGATGCTATTTTAGACTTCAAACCTTATGGAGGCTATGAACTTTTTTTAAATCAAGATTCCAGTTCCTTCCAAGAATGTTTACAAAAAATGCCTTTTATAAATGAAATGATCAAACCGCTTTTCAGAACGGATGTTTTTGTCAAAGAAATCGATCGTTTTGGATTTAAAAATACCAATGAATATTTGATTTTTAATCCTTTTGAGGCGCAAATTGACACTGGGAATATGATGCAAGAATTGTTGAAGCAAGCCGCTATAAACAATATTTTAATAGTAAATCAACAAACCGTGACTGCATTTGCTGAGACCACAAATGGTGTTGATGTTGCATTGGACAATTTTAGTTTTTTTACAAAAAAACTGTTATTTACAACCAATGGTTTTGCAGGTCAGTTGACTAAAAGCGAAGTGAAACCCGCTCGAGCTCAAGTAGTAATCACCGAGCCGATTCCAAATTTAGATATCAAAGGCACCTTTCATTTGGATAAAGGGTATTATTATTTCAGAAATATTGGTAATAGAATTTTGTTAGGAGGGGGACGAAATCTTGATTTTGAAGGAGAAACCACTACAGTATTAGCTACTACAACATTGATTCAAAATAAATTGGAAGCGTTGTTAAAAGAAGTAATTTTGCCTCATCATGAATTCAAAATCGAACACCGTTGGAGTGGTATAATGGGGGTAGGGTCTAGCAAAAACCCAATTGTTTCACAATTGTCCAATCACGTTTATTGTGGTGTTCGTATGGGTGGAATGGGAGTCGCAATAGGGAGTTTAGTTGGAAAAGAATTGGCAGAATTGGTATAATTTAGAATTTAATTTATGTTTAAAAAAATAAAACGTTTTCTGTTCAAAACCATGCTTTGGTTTTTTGGAATTTCTATTTTTTTTGTTGTTTTATTTAAATGGGTTCCCGTTCCTATGACTCCGTTGATGGTTATACGAATGGTAGAACAAAAAATGGATGGAAAAGAAATGAAATGCAGTCACGATTGGGTGCCGATAGAATCAATTGCCGTAAATCTGCAAAAAGCGGTAATTGCTAGTGAAGACGGCACTTTTTTAACCCATTATGGATTTGATTTCGATGCAATGCAAAAAGCATTTAAAAACAATGAAAAAGGAAAAAAACTAAAAGGAGGAAGCACTATTTCGCAACAAACAGCAAAAAACATTTTTCTTTGGCAAGGCAGAAGTTATTTACGCAAAGGCTTAGAAGCTTATTTTACAGTGCTTATTGAATTGATTTGGGGAAAAGAGCGCATCATGGAAGTATATTTAAACAGTATTGAAATGGGTGATGGCGTTTATGGCGTGCAAGCAGCTTCTGAATTTTGGTATAAAAAAAGTGCCGACGAATTAAGCAAACGAGAAGCAGCTGGAATCGCAGCCATACTTCCAAATCCAAGAAAGTTCAAGGCGAGTAATTCTTCTTCTTATATTGAAACCCGAAAAGGTAAAATTGTAAAACGAATGCGATATATTGGAAAATTGGATTATTAAATCAAAAGGCGTTTAACTACTATTAAAATACACCATGATGTCAAAAATTCGATTTACTTTTACAAATAGTTTGCTGCTTTTATCCCTATTGTTTTTTTCTTGCAATGCAACTAAAGAAACCGTTTTTAGTGAAAAAATAAAAATTGAAACCACATTGAATGCTTGGCATAAAGCTGCAGCAGCAGCCCAATTTGACACCTATTTTTCATACATGTCGGAAGATGCCGTTTTTATTGGGACTGATGCCACTGAAAACTGGCAAAACAAAGCATTTAAAACTTTTGCAAAACCCTATTTTGACAAAGGCAAAGCATGGAATTTCAAAGCGCTAGAACGAAATGTATATGTCAACAAAGCGCAAAATATAGCTTGGTTTGATGAATTGTTAGATACTCAAATGAAAATTTGCCGTGGTTCGGGTGTGCTCATAAAAGTGAACAGCGAATGGAAAATCCAGCATTACGTCTTGTCAATGACCATTCCAAATGACAAAACAGATGAGGTTGTAAAAATTAAAACGCCCATAGAAGATAAAATAATTGACGTTTTAAAAGCAAAATAATTGTTTATTTATCCAAATGCGCCAACATATCAACGGTCATGGATTCTAAGTCAAAATCGTGTTGCCAGCCCCAATCTGCTCGAGCGGCACTATCATCAATACTCGCTGGCCAACTGTCCGCAATTTTCTGACGAAAGTCAGGTTGATAAGTAATTTCAAATGCAGGAATGTGTTTTTTAATTTCATCGGCAATCATCGTAGGTGTAAAACTCATTGCTGCCAAATTGTATGAAGATCGAATTTTGATGGACTCCACAGGCGCTTGCATGATTTGAATGGTGGCTTTTATAGCATCGTCCATATACATCATCGGCATTTTGGTTTCGGACGATAAAAAGCATTCGTATTTTTTTTCCGCAATGGCTTTATAGTAAATGTCAACCGCATAATCTGTGGTACCACCGCCTGGCAGTGTGCTCCACGAAATCAGTCCAGGATAGCGAATGCTTCTTACATCTACACCAAAAATATGACTGTAATATTCACACCATCTTTCGCCTGATTGTTTGCTGATTCCATACACAGTAGAAGGTTCCATGATAGTATATTGAGGCGTATTTTCTTTAGGTGTCGTTGGTCCAAAAACAGCGATACTCGATGGCCAAAATATTTTTTTAATCTTTTTTGCTTTCGCTAAATTCAAAACGTGGAAAAGGGAATTCATGTTTAAATCCCAGGCAAATGCTGGGTTTTTTTCGGCTGTAGCCGATAGTAACGCAGCCATTAAATAAATGTCAGTGATATGATGCACTTCGACCAGATGTTCAATTTGATTAAAATCCAATGCATTTATCACTTCAAAAGGACCCGAATTCACGACATCGACATTTAGTTTTCTAATATCAGATGCAATCACGTTTTCTATACCATAAATAGCACGTAACTTTTGCGTAAGTTCTGTCCCTATTTGTCCACAAGCACCGATAATTAAAATTTTTGGGTTCATTTTTTGCTGTTATTTGTAGTGCAAATATAACGTTTTCGTAAAAAAGGAGGGCTCGAAAAAGATAAAATAATTTTCGCTTGTTTGAAAATTTTTATTGTTACTGAATTGGGGTTAATTTCATGTTGGGATTGATTTTTTATAAAATTTAATTTGCTCACAACCTTGTGCTCAAATTATTTTAAAATTTTTTTTGCTCACAAAGTTGTGAACGATTTAAAATAAATAATTTTTTGCTCCCTATTACTCGTTATCAGCTTTTATCAACTCTCAAAACCCACACCTCACCCCCACAAAAAAAGGTTGCTCTTTCGAACAACCTTTTCGATAATCCCTGCACTACTAAACTACAACTGTGCTTTTCTAACCGTAACGGCGTCAATAAAAGTGTCTATTTCCGTTAATTCTAGCGTAACTCTAGATAAGTCAAGCTCTTTTTCTAAAAGCGCTACAACACCGTAGCTTTCTTTACGGTTTTCTAATAAAAACTTTTTGTACTCCAATTTCAC
>CAIRNC010000121.1 GCA_903879875.1 uncultured Bacteroidota bacterium | reverse complement strand
CTGTTTTAAGTTTTTATTTATTTTTACAAAATGAAGATAAAAGGAAAATTAATAATCATAGGTGGCGCCGTTGATAAAGGGAGTTTTACAGAAACCAATTTAGACAAAACTGCGGCTAAAAATTTAAACTTTTTTGAAGAAGGCATTCTAAAAAGAATTTTAAACGAGTCGAAACACAAAGAACTTTCTCGAATTGAAGTAATCACAACGGCTTCAAAAATTCCTAAAGAAATTGGACATGAATATGTAAAAGCCTTGAGTTATCTAGGTGCCAATAATGTTGATGTGCTGAATATTGAGCGTAGAGAACAAGCTTCTGACCCCGAAATGTTAGATAAATTGCGAGCCGCCGATGTAGTTATGTTTACTGGTGGCGATCAATTGCGATTGACTTCTATATTGGGCGGGACGCCTTTTCATGATATTTTATTAGACAAATACACGAATGAAGATTTCATTTATGCAGGCACCTCGGCTGGAGCTGCGGCGGCATCTAATAATATGATTTATCAAGGAAGCAGTTCGGAAGCGCTATTAAAAGGCGAAGTAAAAATAACTAGCGGACTTGGTTTGATTGACAATGTAATCATTGACACCCATTTTGTACAAAGAGGTCGTATTGGAAGATTGTTTCAAGCAGTGGTTGGTAATCCAAAAGTGCTTGGTGTTGGACTTGGAGAAGATACGGGTCTATTGATAAAAAACGGAACCAAAATGGAAGCCATTGGCTCTGGATTAGTAATTTTAGTTGATGGACGTGAGGTAAAAGATACGAATTTAACTCAAGTAGAATTAGGACAACCGATTTCTATTTCGCATTTGGTAACCCATGTAATGAGCAAGTACGACACTTTTGATTTAGATACTTATAAAATGCACATTCATTCTTCTCAATACGTATAAATTTCAATGCAGTGATTTATTTTTATTAATTGTAGACTATAAAGTAAACATTGAAAATGAACTTGAAAACATTAATCTCAATAAAATTTATCTTCTCAAGTGTAACTTTTTTTTGCTCATTATATTTAGTTGGAAATTTAACAGATTCTTATAAAAAGCTTGAAAATCAAAATCGAATTCTTTTGAAACAAAAAGAACAATATGAAGAAATTATCAAACTCGAACAAAAAAATGTAAATGTTAATAGTACTCTTTACGATAAGATAAAAGCTGAAAATTCAATTTTATTAAAATCGGAAAAAAGTAATTTAAGCATTCAGACAAATATTTGGATTTTAATAGGGTTTCTAATAATTATATTCAATGTTTTCAGTTTTCTTAATACTAAAATAGAAAAACTTAAAAGTGAAGAAACCGAGTTGGAAAAAGAAATGATGCTGTAAAAAAACGTTGCAAAACCTCTAAACGCTAATTCATAACTTCTAAAATTAAAATGAAAATAATAATTCACGGTGGATTCTTTTCAGAATCTTCAACCAACCACGAAACAAAAACAGCAAAGCAAGAAGCATTATTACAAATTGTGAAGGATGCTTATACGTTTATGCAAACGCATACAGCCTTAGAAACAGTTGTGCATGCCGTTTCCTTATTAGAAGACAACGATCTTTTTAATGCAGGAATTGGTTCCCAAATTCAAAGCGATGGAAAGATTCGAATGAGTGCCTCGTTGATGGATGGTTGTACGCAAAAAATGAGCGGTGTTATTAATATTGAAAATGTAAAAAATCCAATACAAGTTGCCGAAAAATTAATGGCAGTTGATGATCGTATTTTAGGTGGAAGCGGTGCTACTCTTTTTGCTAGAAATAATGGTTTTGAAGCATTTTCAACCGAAATTCCACAACGAAGAGCAGAATTTGAAGCCAAACTAAAAGCTACAGGAACAGGCACTGTTGGTTGTGTTGCCCTAGATGCTCATGGAAAAATTGCTGTTGCTACTTCAACAGGCGGAAAAGGTTTTGAAATGCCAGGACG
>CAIRNC010000120.1 GCA_903879875.1 uncultured Bacteroidota bacterium | reverse complement strand
TACAATATAAGTCAAAATATTGTAGGACTAAAACTGAGTGAGGAAATAAAAAAGCATATTTACCCACGATTTTTACAAATATTTTTAAGTTCTACTTATGGAAAACGGCAAATTATTCGTAATAGTATGGCTGGAGTTCAACCTAAAATAACCCTAGATGCCTTAAGAAATGTTTTAGTGCCTGTTTTGAATTTGGAAAAGCAAGAAAAAGTTATTTTATCCATTGAAAATGCAGAAAATAAGAAAAAACAAAAAGATGCAGAAGTCGCTGCATTATTGGCGAGTATAGACGGCTATTTATTACAAGAATTGGGTATTACTTTACCGCCACCTAGCGAAAAGAAAACCTATTTTATAAGTCGCTCTAATCATTTAACTGGTGTGAGGTTTGACCCGTTTTATCATCAAGTCGAATTTGAGGAAAATAAAACCGTTGTTAAAAATGGACACTATAAAGCTGTGCCATTAAAACAATTAGTTGAAAAACTGGTAAAAGGTAAATTACCTAAAGATACTGAAAAAGACGGCGATTTAAAAGTTATTCAAATTAACTCAATTAATCCAGATGGACATATTGATACTAGCGATTTATTAACTGCACAAGCAATTTTTACCCGTGAACAACAAATGCAAAAAAATGATGTATTAGTTGTTATTACAGGCGCGACTATTGGAAAAGTTGCCATTTGGGAATTTGAAGAAAACGAAGAGTATTTTTTAGGCGGTGATATTGTTAAATTTCAATGCCTAAAGAATATAAATCCTCAGTTTATTTTTGCGTGGTTGCGTTGTCAAAATTCACAAATTGAAATTAAAAAGAACGTAACAGGGGCAACAAATGGTCATTTATCGCCTTCGGATATTGGCAATATATTAATCCCACTCCCCTCACCCGAAAAACAAACCGAAATAGCCAACCACATCAGCGCGTTACGCACCCAAGCCAAACAGCTACAACAACAAGCCGCCGACGAATTAGCCCATGCAAAACAGCACATTGAACACCTGATTTTAGGAGAATAATAATGCCAACAACCCATAGCGAATAAAAACAATAATCAAACTGGCTTATGCGGTATTTGGCAAGATTCACGTTCTGCCGAGACTATTGGGCAAGAAATAATGGGTAATAGAACCGAAACAAGAGATATTAGTTTATGAATTCAGGCAATGTGATTGGCAATGAAAATTTTACTTATTGATTTAGAAAACTGTCCTAATCAAATTAATGAACTACTCAACGATTTAGCAAATTATGATCGAGTGATGATATGTTACGCGCAAAGTAATTCAAAAATATCGATTGATTGGATTTTTCAACTCACCACGGCTATCAAATCGAACCGCTTAAAAGTGATTAAAATGCCTAATGGCGGTAAAAACTCGGCGGATTTTGGCATTGCGTTTTGGGCAGGTGTGTTCATGGCAAAATTGCCTAAAAAAACCCATTTTGATATTTTATCTAACGATTCAGATTTAGATTTTGTTGTGGATTTACTCAAAGCTGAGAAACGCAGTGTTACGCGCATTGGCAAAATGCCATCAAATAGCACGTTAAATGCTATCGCAATCCCCTTTCAAATCTATTGCGCCTATTTGCAAAAACACTGCAATAAACCCGCAAAAAAAGAAACCCTGCTCAATAGCATAAAAAGCGTGCTTAAAGATGAAACCATTGATTGTGAAAAATTATTTAAGGAATTGCTCGAACAAAAAGTTGTAACGCTCAATAACAATAAAATTATCTACAATCTGGAGTTTTTGCATAAAATCACGCAGGGCGAATAAGCGATAGCGTCCATCCACCCCCCTGCGTCAGACTAGTTGTCGCAGGGGGTAACGTTGCCCCTTCTCCAAAGGGAGAAGGCTGGGATGAGGGGAAATATAAATGCTTGATTTTATTCTCCTCGCCCCAACCCTCTCCAGCAGGAAAGGGGGCTGAGTATCATTGTAACGAATTGTTTTAATTAGGGTGAAAAGCTGTGTAGAGACCTATGCGGCTTTGCCTGACCATCTGGCAAAGCCTGACCTCCAGCAGAGGGTTAAATAACG